>CAJWZG010000108.1 GCA_913049565.1 uncultured Gammaproteobacteria bacterium | reverse complement strand
GAAGTGCTGGATGCAGCAGGAGTTCCTGCTGGCGTGTTTAATCTGGTGAATGGCGATGGGCCCACCGTGGGTGCAGCGCTTTCCTCGCATCCAGATGTAGACATGATGTCGTTTACGGGTTCTACCCGAGCGGGTGTTGAGGTAGCGAAAGCCGCGGCTCCAACGGTTAAAAGGGTGGCTCAAGAATTGGGCGGGAAGTCGGCCAACATCATTTTGGATGACGCCGATTTCGCCAAAGCCATCTCTCGTGATGTATTTGGCCTTGTCACCAACTCTGGGCAAAGCTGCAACGCGCCCACACGCATGCTGGTGCCCAATGCGCGCATGGATGAGGCTGCAGCAATAGCCAAGGCAGCAGCGGAACAAGTCAAAGTAGGCGACCCTAATGCCGAAGGTACGACCATTGGGCCGGTGGTATCAGAAGTTCAGTACAACAAGATCCAGGGTTTGATCCAGCAAGGAATCGACGAGGGCGCGCAGCTGGAAACCGGCGGCACAGGTCGACCAGAGGGGCTGAATGCCGGGTACTACGTAAAACCCACCGTGTTCAGCCATGTGTCTAATGACATGACCATCGCCCAAGAAGAGATCTTCGGGCCGGTGTTAGCCATGATCGGATATGAAGATGACGAAGACGCTGTGCGTATTGCCAACGATACGCTCTATGGCCTAAGCGGCTATATTTCGTCAGAAGATCCGGAGAGGGCCGTGAAAATTGCCCGTCTTATTCGGACGGGTAACGTGCATGTGAATGGTGCTCCACCAGATCAAAGCGCACCATTTGGCGGCTATAAGCAGTCGGGCAATGGACGTGAGTGGGGTCGTTATGGCTTCGAAGAGTTTCTTGAAACGAAAGCAATTCTAGGTCATAACCCGAAGAGCTAAGGGTTAAGGATCAATGTTATTAAAGAGGGCTGAGGCCCTCTTTTTTATTGATAAAAAACAGACATGAATTTTTTGGACAGCATCAAAGTAGTCAGTTTAGAGCAGGCGGTAGCTGCTCCCGCTTGCACCATGCGCCTGGTGCAAGCAGGCGCAGAGGTGGTCAAGATTGAGCGGCCGGAAGGTGATTTTGCCCGGGGCTACGACTCTGCCGTAGCGGGCATGAGCTCTTATTTCGTTTGGTTGAACGCAGGAAAGAAATCAGTGGTTTTGGATTTACGGCAGTCCGACCAAGTTCGAATGTTACGTCAGTTGATAGCGGAAAGTGATGTGCTCGTGCAAAACCTCAAGCCGGGTGCCATGGAAAAATTGGGCCTTGGCTTAACCGAACTTCATGATCAGAGCCTGGCGTTAATCTCGATGTCGATTACGGGTTTTTCGCCCAACGGCCCAGGCTATCCTCGCAAGGCCTACGATCTGTTAATGCAGGC
Source organism: uncultured Gammaproteobacteria bacterium (assembly GCA_913049565.1). Next base: position 7,831 of record CAJWZG010000108.1, on the reverse strand, counting down.
GGAATCTGGGTTGAGCGCCATCACGGGCAGCCCACACGCACCCGGCCGTGTCGGAGTTTCGTTGGTGGATATTGCAACGGGACAATTTGCCTACGAGGCAATACTCGGTGCGCTGATTCGGCGCGCGAACACCGGACAGGGCGCGAGGCTTGATGTTTCGTTGTTTGACGCTGTTGCTCAATGGCTCGCGGTACCGTATTTGCTGGATCGCTATGCGGGCATCGCACCACCTCGTGTAGGGCTCGCGCATCCAGGTATCTGCCCCTATGGCGTGTTTACAACCCGCTGTGGTCAATCGTTCATCTTGTCTGTCCAAAACGAACGGGAATGGTCGCAGCTATGCGCCGTGGGGATTCAGCGCACAGATCTTGCTGACGATGCGCGGTGCGTCGACAACGAAACACGGGTAATGAACCGAGAGTTTGTTGACGGCGCAGTGCAGCAAGCCGTCGCTGATATGGACTTCAATCAGGTGTGCGAGCAGTTTGATCAAGCGGATTTGGCGTTCGCGCCGGTCAATCAAATAGCAGATCTAAAGAATCACAGTGACTTCCATACTTTTGCGGTCAAAGTAGGCGATCAAACGATAGAGTTGCCGCAAGTACCCGACGTCAGATCGGCTCACGACCATCCCTCCGAGGTGCCAGATCTTGGTGCACACACCGATGAGATCCTTGGTCGCCTGAATGGGTTGCCGTTGCCCTGACTTGAATGAGTGTAGCCTTTCGTCGCACACTCAAGTCCAGAGCGTTGCGGATTAAAACCACCAGCGTAACGACCGCTAAACTAGGTTGAGGGCAAACGATGGCATACGATAACGAGAATATTTTCGCCAAAATCCTGCGCGAAGAGGCACCTGCCTTTAAAGTTTACGAAGACGAGTATTCTCTCGCCTTCATGGATGTGATGCCCCAGGTACCTGGCCACACCTTGGTGATTCCCAAAGATCCGACAGCAGACATATTTGGCGCTGACTCAGTGATCCTTGGGCACACGATGACAACGGTTCAGCGAGTTGCAGCGGCAGTCAAGCAAGCGTTCGACGTGCCCGGGGTGATGCTTGCCCAGTTAAACGGTAAGGCAGCCGGCCAAACAGTTTTTCATCTTCATTTTCACATCTTACCTCGAGCGCAGGGTATCGACCTGCAGATGCATGCCCAAGGCATGGCGGACTTTGCTGAACTTGAGAGTCATGCCCAAAGGATTAAAGCGGCAATGTCCTGAACAGCGGGAACGGTGGCTCAGGCACAGAGTTTGGAGGGACGGTATGGGCGGCAGTATGAGTGACGATATCCGTGATGACAGCGGCTCCAATACTGAGTTGGCGAGTCTTTTGCGTGAGGATAAAGCGGAATGGGCAGACTCGCTCGACGCCATAGTTAAACAATACGGCTCTGCCGGAGCCCGAGAGATATTGCGCAGTCTGCAGAATCATGTGCTGGCATTGAACATTCCGCTGGATGAGGCAACTTTAAATACGCCGTATCGCAATACGATCTCGCCCGACGCTCAACCTGTTTATCCAGGTGATATTGAGCTTGAGGAAAAAATCGAAAAGCTGCTTCGCTGGAACGCAATCGCCATGGTACTCAGGGCCCAAGACAAAGGCATCGGAGTTGGTGGGCATATCGCCACATACGCATCCTGCGCCACCATGCTGGAAGTGGGTTTCAATCACTTCTTTCAAGGGGCAGGGCCTAATAATGATCGAGGGTCGGCAGACATGTTGCTGCCGCAGCCGCACGCGGCACCAGGGATCTATGCGCGCGCGTTTCTTGAAGGTAGATTGAGCGCGCAACAGCTTGAAAATTATCGTCAAGAGCTCGCCCCCCAAGGCGGGCTGTCCTCGTACCCACATCCCCGCAGCATGCCCGACTTTTGGGAATTGCCCAATGCATCGATGGGGTTATCAACGCCTGCTGCGATCTATCAGGCGCGGTTCGCCAAGTATCTAGAGAATCGCGCCTTGAAGGACAAAGCCAGCGGCAAAGTCTGGTGTTTTATTGGCGATGGTGAGGCTGACGAACCCGAGGTGCTGGGCACTATTAATATTGCGGCGCGTGAAAAGCTCGACAATCTTATCTTGGTCGTAAACTGCAATTTACAGCGCTTAGATGGGCCGGTTAGGGGTAACGGTAAGATAATTCAGGAGCTAGAACGTGCATTCCGCGGCGCGGACTGGAATGTGCTCAAAGTGATTTGGGGCGGAGGCTGGGATGCCTTGCTCGCGCGTGACCAAGAGGGCGTTCTGCAGCAGCGCATGGATGACTGCTTGGACGGCGACTATCAAATGTATTCTGTACTGCCCGGAGACGTACAGCGCGAACATTGGGTTGAGGGCAACCCCAAGCTCGAGCAGATGATGAATACGCTCACCGACGAAGAGGTACGAGCCATTAAGCGTGGCGGGCAAGATCAAAAGAAAATCTATGCCGCTTTTGCCAAGGCCAGTGCAGCAAAAGATAAGCCGACGGTGATATTGGTAAAAACGGTGAAGGGCGACAGCATGGGCGCTCAGGGCAAAAACACCGCGCATCAGTATAAAAACATGGCCGCCGAGGAGCGGATAAAGATAGCTGCTGAGCTCAATATTCCTCTGACCGAAGAACAGTCGGCCAACGCCGAGTTTTATCGGCCGTCTGATGACACTCCGGAAATGCAATATCTGCGAAGTAAACGCGATGCTCATGGCGGTTGGGTGCCAAATCGCAATGTTGACTGCCCCAAACTGAATATCCCTGAGCTTTCAGCCTTCGGCGAGTTTCTAAATGGCAGCGGCAAACGTGAAGTGTCCAGCACCATGGTGATGGTTCGGATGCTGGCATCGTTACTCAAAATGCCTGAGTTGAATCGCTATGTGGTGCCTATTGTACCCGACGAGGCGCGTACTTTTGGCATGGACGGATTGTTCAAAGTGGCCGGCATTTATTCTCCAGATGGACAAAATTATCGTCCTGTCGATGCTGACAGCTTGCTACCGTACCGCGAGGCGAGCGATGGACAAATTCTCCAAGAAGGTATTTGTGAGGTTGGCGCGATGGCCTCGTTTATGGCCGCAGGCAGCGCATACGCTGTGCATGGTTTGCCAATGATTCCCTTTTATATCTTCTATTCCATGTTTGGTATGCAACGCGTTGGAGACATGGTTTGGGGCTGCGGCGACATGATGTGTAAAGGCTTCTTGCTCGGTGGCACGGCGGGTCGAACCACGTTGAATGGCGAAGGCCTGCAGCACCAAGATGGTCATTCGCATATATTGGCCAGCACGGTACCCAGCATGCTCAGTTACGATCCCGCGTTTGGGTACGAGCTGGCAGTGATCGTGCGCGAAGGGTTACGCCGCATGTATGTCGAGCAGGAAGACATCTTCTACTACCTAACCCTGTATAACGAAAATTATCCCATGCCCGCCTTATCTGACACCGTAGCAACCAGTGGATTGTCACAAGCGGCAATAGTGAAAGGTATTCTCGACGGCGGTTATTGTTTGGACGCCGCGAGTACGCAGGCCGATATTCACTTACTGGCCAGCGGCAGCATTATGCAGCAGGCGTTCGCAGCCAAGACACTTTTACAACTACAAGGCTTTGCAGTCAGCATATGGAGTATCACCAGTTTCATTGAACTTCAGCGAGATGCTTTGTCAGTAGCTGCGACCAATCGCCGGTCTCCGCAAGATCCGGCGCGTAGAAGCAAACTAGAGGATATGTTCGGCGATGCTTCCGGGGCCGTTATTGCAGTGACCGACTACATGGCAAGCTTAGCCCAAGGTATAGCGGCGTGGATGCCGGCGGGATACGAGGTGCTGGGTACCGATGGTTTTGGTCTGTCAGAATCGCGGTCTGCGCTTCGTGAGCATTTTGGCGTAGATGCGAGCGCTATCGTTCAGGCAGCGTTAGCGAACTTGTATCGACAAGGCTTGATCAACGAAGCACAGTTGCAGTCAAAGCTGGATGGAAAGAGTGGTAAAGAAGGGGATTCGGATGGAGAGTTTTAACAACAAGATTGCCGTTGTCACTGGTGGCGGCACCGGTATGGGCAGAGAGTTGGTGTGCCAGCTTGCAGCCGCTGGTGCGCACGTAGCGATGTGTGATGTTTCCCAAGAAAATATGGACGAAACAGCGCGGCTCGCGCAAACAGACGGCCTTCGACTAACTAGTCATCTGTGCGATGTCAGCAGCGAAAGCCAAGTGCTGGCGTTTCGTGATCAAGTGCTCGAACAGCATGAAACCGATCACATCAATCTTTTGTTCAATAACGCAGGTATTGGCGGCGGCGGATCCTTTGTCGAAGGTGATCGTGAAGAATGGGAGCGTACATTTGCCGTCTGCTGGGAGGGCGTGTACTTCGGTTGCCGCGCTTTTATGCACGCCTTGGTTGCCAGCGATGAAGGTCATATCGTCAACACCAGTTCGGTGAATGGATTCTGGGCCAGTATTGGTACTACTCAGGCGCATACGTCCTATGCAGCCGCAAAATTCGCGGTGAAGGGCTTTACTGAGGCGCTCGTAACAGACCTGCGTTTACATGCTCCGCACGTGCATTGCAGCGTGGTGATGCCAGGTCATATCGGCACATCAATCATGGAAAATTCGTCGAAAGTACTGGGCAAGCCTTGGGGGCTAGACCTGCCTGAGGCAGACGTGAGCGCCATACGTGAGCGCATGCTGGCCGCAGGATTACCCGTCGGCAACGTTCCAGACGATCACATACGTCAAATGCTCGCGGATCGCGCCGAGGCGTTCCGCACCAAGGCACCCACCAGCGCAGGAGAGGCGGCCAGCGTCATTCTCGGTGCAGTGCAGACCAAACGTTGGCGGGTGTTGGTTGGTGAAGACGCTTATGCGCTCGATAGTTTGGTGCGCGAGGCGCCCGAGGACGCTTACGAAAAATCTATGATCGATAAAATTAGAGCGCTAAATCACTTAGGCGAGCTGATCTAAGACACCAGTTATCCATACCGCCCTGGTGTACTGCAGGACGCGGTCGCGATAACCTATTTTGATAAACCATGAGGGGAAAAGTATGGCGACCCAAAGTCGGGATGCTGCCATTGTAGGCATTCACGAATATCCGTCGAGAGACGTTGAAGGCAAGATTAACGCCCTGCAAATCAAGGCCGCAAGTGCCGCTACAGCGTTGGCTGATGCCGGACTCACCTGGGCAGATGTCGATGCAATTTATGACGCCGGTGAAGGCGGAGCCATGAGCGGCCTGATGATTTCAGAATACTTTGGTATTCAGCCAACTGTCATGGACATCACGGCCGTTGGCGGCAGCTCTTACGAATTTCATGCGGCTCACGCACTGCGCGCGATCCGCGCGGGTAAGGCCAAGGTGGCCTTGTTGACCTACGGTTCTACCGCGCACAGTAATGCCATGGCGATAGGGGCCGGCGGGCGAGGGGGTGGTATCAACCCCGGCGATAACATGGAAACCTTCGCCGGCCAGACTCTGATTGCCAACTACGCCATGGTCGCACATCGGCATATGCATCAATACGGAACCACGAGTGAGCAGTTAGCGGAAATTTCCACCACGACTCGCTTCCATGCCATGCGAAACCCTGAGGCGGTTCAAGCCATGACAGATCTAGAATTCGTCGGCATTCAAGAAACCAGTATTGATGATGTTGTGAACTCTAGAATGATCGCAGATCCATTGCATCTGCTGGAATGTTGCATGGTATCCGACGGTGGCGGCGCTGTGGTGATAGCCAGCGCTGAGGTTGCAGCTAACTGCAAGAAGACACCAGTTTGGATTCTCGGTACGGGAGAGGCGACGAAATATCCTCAAAACGGTGGTGATATTACAACCTCTGCAGGGGCGCAGTCGGCTCCAATTGCCTACGCCGAAGCCGGCGTTAGTGCTGCCGAAATGGACATCGCGATGATTTACGATTCTTTCAGCATTACGGTGTTAACGCTGTTAGAAGACTTAGGTTTTTGTGCAAAAGGCGAAGGCGGTAATTGGGTACAAGGTGGGCGTTTACGATTCGATCGCCCCGACGATGGACCTGCGCTGAATACCGATGGTGGTGGTTTGTCTTCGAATCACCCTGGAATGCGTGGCATTTTTCTATTGCTGGAGGCGACGCGGCAGCTCCGTGGTGAGTCCACCTCTCAGGTAAGCGGTGCACAGTTGGCAGTTGCTCATGGCAATGGCGGAATGTTGGGGGGGCGACACTCCGCCGCCACAGTGATTTTGGGGAGGGACTGATTGATGAGTGACAGCAATACAGAGAAGAAAGTACCGAGCCGTCCGCTACCGAAACTGACGGAGTTAGATACAGCTGAGTTTTGGCGAGGCACAGCAAAGCAGGAGTTTCGCTACCAACAGTGTCGCAATTGCGGAACCGTCGTATGGCATCCGCGCGCGCACTGCACTGGCTGCGTCGATGGCGACCTTCAATGGCATGTATCCGCCGGGCAGGGAACGATCTACAGCTACAGTGTCGTGCGGCTGAGCTACCATCCGTTCTTCAGAACCAAGGTGCCTTACGCAGTCGCCTATGTGGATTTAGACGAAGGGCCGCGTTTCCTTACCAATGTAATCGGTGTTGACGATCCGTTGACCGAGGTTTCAGTAGGACAGCGCGTTGAGCTCGCTTGGGAAGAACACGAGGAGTTAGCCATTCCACTGGTTAAGCCAGCATAACAACGAGCTGAGCAGAGCCCTCAGAAAAGGATGGCAGCAGTAGCATGCTGCCATTGTCGCTAGACTCGTCGTTTGGGTTTAGCGCGCGATCATCACCTTGGCGGTACCGAAAACACGGGTTTCCGCCTTGGCATTCACGACGGTTAAGTCGATCTCCACCTCGCCACTTTCCTCATCGATATCTGTGACCACTCCATTGATCTCGTGGGGCTGATCAACCACGCAGGGCGCGCGGAAAACGGTATCGACAGATTTGATTTGAGCTTCCGGAGCCCATCGGTGAATCATCGCGCTGAGAAACCCTTGATTCATAATGCCCGGTACCAGAGCCCCCGGCAGTCCTTGTTGGCGCGCAGCCTTGTGATCGGTAAAGCGAGGGCTGTCCCAACCCGCAGCGACAGCGAAGGCTTTGACATTGGCAAGGCTGGTGTCGGGAACAAAGGCAGGCAGATTTTCGCCAAATTCAACGTCGGTTATGGAGGCTATAGTCATCGATTAACTCCTAGACTGATTTATCATCAGCGGTTTGGGGCGTCTCGCGAATGACGATACTGGTGTCGGCCTCGGCCAGCAGCGCACCGTCGCGATCGGTTAGCGTTAAACGGTTAACAAAAAACACCATACGACCAGACCGGCCGGTTTTAGTGTAGATATCCTGCATGTGAGTGCGAACCGTAATGGGCTTACCAGCACAGATTGGAGCGTGTGGGAAGACGGCTTTGCCCGCATCCATACCTAGTCCGGAGAACGTTGGGAAACCCTCCGGGTAGCGTTTGCGTGGCTGAAGGCTCGATGCGATCGTGGGCGGAGCTTGGAAGTCTTCATGAGATACGTCTATGTATCGAGGCGAGGTCTCGCCACAGCTTCGTGCATAAGTCGCCAGATGATCAGCTTGAAGCGTTAGCTCAAACTCATCGAACACCTTATGCAAAAATTGTTCGCGCAGGCCTTCCACGTCGATCGGGCCTTGCTCATCGCTCATGCGTCTTTTGCCTGAATTTTAATGGCTTCAAAAGCACCCTGATGCAATGCGTCCACCAACTCGCGCTCGCTATGAATCGGTTTCTCGAATCGAGTGCCACAACGGCCGATGTGACTGACTATATGAGCATCGCTGCCGCCAATGCCTCGGTAACCCAGTTTGGTAGCCATATCAATGGATACCTGATCTTCG
>CAJWZG010000107.1 GCA_913049565.1 uncultured Gammaproteobacteria bacterium | reverse complement strand
CTTCGCAACTGGGTCGGCGAGCACCCAAACAGACGACGCGTTTCTGCCTGAAGCCCACCCGTCGTGGCCAAACCTGCATGTGCCGCAACATCTACTACAGCGAGCTGGGTTTGGGTCAGCAAAGCATCTATCAGCTTGGCAGCAAGCCGATCGTCAAACGTCGATGCTCTCAATGCGTGGGTATTCATCTACTCACTATAGCCAATGACGCCTTAACGGGTCGCCAAGGATTCTGCATCGCCCGCATTTCATTTCCACAATGTCGATGCCATCTAACTTTTACTCGTTCGGGAATTTCTTTAATGTCTGGCTGTTCACAAATTTGTCAACCGATAAGAGAGTCAAGGTATGAGCGACGCAGCGTGGGAAGAGCCATCGGATTTAATTATTGAGCAAATCGAGATTGGGCCGATGCAAAATTACACCTACTTGATCGGCTGCCGCAGTACCCGCGAGGTCGTCTTGGTTGACCCTGCGTGGGACATCGACTCGCTGGTCAACCACATCAATGAAAAGGACTACAAACTGACCGCGGCATTGGCTACGCACTATCATCCCGACCACGTTGGCGGCTCCTTCAGCGGCAACAAGGTCGAGGGATACGCAAAGTTACTGGAAACCAACCCGGTGAAACTCTATGCCCACAATTTAGAAGCCGACGGCATCAAAAAAGTCACCGAGGTGTCCGAATCGGATATTGCCCGCGTGGAGTCTGGCGATACCTTGCGTGTCGGCAACATCGAAATAGAGTTCTTGCATACCCCCGGCCATACCCCCGGCAGTCAATGTTTCAAAGTAAAGAACACGCTCATCAGTGGCGACACTCTCTTCATCAACGGCTGCGGCCGAGTGGATTTACCGGGCTCGAATTCCGAAGACATGTACCACAGCATGTGCAAACTCTGTAGCCTGCCGGATGACACGCTGCTACTGCCCGGACATAACTACGGCCATGTACCGAACGCCACAATGGGCGAAACCAAAAAGAGCAACCTGTACTTGCGCATCGACGACTTAGATACCTGGTCGTCAATCATGGGACATTGAATATGAGCGAACTTGTCAACTACAACTCGAAGGATCGGGTTGCCACGATTACCATCAATCGAGCCGATCGCATGAACGCGCTAAACGAAGAGGTGATCCTCGGCCTGCAGGCAGCTTGGCGGCGATTGGAGTCCAGCGAAGATAGGGTAGCGGTACTCGCTGCCTCCGGCGAGAAAGCTTTCTCGGTAGGCGCCGATGTGAAAGACACACCAAAGGAAATGTGGCAAGGCGTACCCAGCATTGGAGCTCTGACAACCAAACCGGTTATCGCTGCGGTAAAGGGATGGTGCATTGGGGGCTCGTACGTGATCGTGCAAATGTGCGATCTTGTGGTAGCCGCCGAAGACACGCGATTCAAATATCCTGAAGCCCAGCTAGGCTTCACCGGAGGCTTGATTGCTAGCGCGGTAGCTCGGATACCCCACAAGGTTGCTATGGAATTTATGCTGCTTGGAGAAACCTTCGACGCCAATCGAGCGCTCGCAGCAGGCATGGTGAATAAGGTGGTTGCCACTGGCGAGGAGGAGGCTCACGCGCAAGCCTGGGCCAAAATTTTGGCGGAGTCTGCGCCACTAGTGGTTCAAGGGCTTAAAGAATTCAGTTTAGCAACCCTCAACAAAAGCCCTGCAGAAGCTGGCGCTATCTCCCGTGACCAACTGTTGGGCGTCAAGTTTAGTGCGGACGGGGCCGAGGGACGCAAAGCCTTTGGGGAAAAACGAACCCCTCAATTTAGCGGCAAATAATCCGCAAAGAAAAGGGCTCGTGCGGCAGTTTTTTTCGTCTTCTAGCTTCTGCTGCCCAGCCCTCACCTAAGTCTAAGACATCGAACCAGCATCGCTAATTGCATTTTTTACAGCTTCCGGTCGAATCGGTAAGTGCCGCACCCGCGCCCCTGTAGCTGCGAATATAGCGTTGCCGATTGCTGGAGCCACTACCGTAGTAGCTGGCTCGCCCAGACCGACCGGCTGTTCATCGCTCTCGATAAACTCAATATCCAGCTCAGGCACATCACTCATGCGCATTGGCCGATAGCCCGCGAGATTGGTGTCTTTAACCTGACCATCTACAAACTCAGTGCCCTCATGCAGGGCTAGACTCGCACCCCACAGCGCCGCGCCCTCAGTCTGTGCCAAGGCTCCATCGGGATGCACTATGCTGCACGCATCAATAACGATCGTCAGTTTATTCAACTTCACAACGCCGTTTTCTGGATCCACAGCAACTTGGGCTACACAGGCAGTCCAGGTTGGCATCGCACGCTCTTGCCCAAAGGTGCAAGCAATACCCATGCCTTGTCCCTGGGGCAGAGCCTTTCCCCAGCCTGCTTTTTCTGCGGCCCGCGCAAGCACTCGTGCCATGCGCTTGGCGCCACCAACCGAGTTGGGTGCAGTACCGGCGTTGTGTCCTTGCGCTGTGAGCAGTTTTTGACGGAAGGCTAGGGGGTCAGAGCCAACCTGATGAGCCGCCTCGTCCATAAAACTTTCAGAGGCCCAATTCGTCCAGCCAGGCGCTACCGAGCGCAGCCAGCCAGGTAAGAAAGTGCGCTGTGCAAGATCATTTAGCACGGCACGAACCTGATGTGCGCCGACCTCGTACCAATGATCAGCGCCGTTGATAGAAAATGGGTCAAAACTTTGCCCGTTGGCGTCTTTGCCCATGAAACTTTGCGACAGCGGATCATTGTGAGCCGCCGTTGGCCAGCCAGCCGCCGCTGCATGCTTCATCCCAACTACTTTTTTGTCTTGGTCAAAGGCGAGGCTTAACTTCTGCAAAGAGGGGGACCGCGGTGAATCAAAGAGAGAATCGTCCTCGCGCGTAAACACCACCTTCACTGGGCGATTCAAAGCCTTCGCGCCAAGCAGGGCAGGAATACCGTAGTCACCGAACAACCGGCGCCCAAAGCCACCGCCAAGTAGATAAGTATTCATCAGAACTTGGTCTTCGCTTACGCCTAAGGCCTTAGCGTAGACAGGGAGTGTGAGAGATTGAAACTGATTGCCAGAGTGTAATTCCCAAATGCCGTCTCTTTTCAATCCGATGGCGTTAACGGGTTCTAGCTGAAAATGCAGTGCTGTACTGGTGGTATACTGAGCTTCGATTACCTGCTCCGCCGAGGCGAACGCTTCGTCTAGGCCTTGAGCATCGACGTATAGTGCGCCTTCACCTGAATCGATTAACTCTTCACCTCGAGCCAGCAAGTCTGCTTCGGAAACTAAAGCTGTTGGTCCGGCTTGCCACTCAATCTTAATCTTTTGCGCAGCGCGCTTAGCAGCATGGAATGATTCGGCAACCACCAAGCCCCAACCTTGCAGGGTGTTCGAGGGGTCATCCAGCACCAGAGTCTGCAGATACCCCTCAACATCTTTGGCGGCACTATCATCAACCGATAAAATTTTGGCGCCATAGCGCGTGGGGGGCAGCGCGGGTTTGGCATACACCATGCCTTCGAATGCTGCATCAATACCGTAGACCGCAGATCCGTTGGTCTTCTGGGGAATGTCACCAGCGGCAACATCCTTACCCAACAAGATCCTTTGGCTAGCGGGCTTGAGCGGCAAATTTGCCAGCTGCGCATCATCAAAAGTGAGATTTAAGTTACCCCGCTGGACGATTTCTGCATATGAGATCTCACCGTTGGCGCAGCGCACCATAGAATTCCGAGCGATGCATTGTTCTGGACGCAAACCCATGAGTTTGGCCCCTTCGGCAATTAGCGCAACACGCCCAGCAGCTCCAGCTCGACTCAGGGCGTCAAAACTCGACCATACCGACAAACTACCACCAGTCAGGTAAAGACCAAATTTGGGGTCTGTGTCTACATGATCAACAGATACATCGGCCCAGTTTGCCTCTAATTCCTCTGCTACAATTCGCGCCAGCGCAGTGCCTATATGCTGGCCCATTTCGGCTTTCGTCACTTTGACGCTTATGGCCCCACTAGACTCAATGCTGTACCAAATCGTCGGCTGGAAAGGCATCGTGTTAAGCACCTCTTGGGCGCATCCACCAAACAGGGCCATCGGCACAAATGCCATGGTGACACCGGTACCCACAGACCCAATCATAAATCCGCGCCGGGTAATGCCCGCCTTTTCGGGCTCTGGTGGCTGGAGCAATTGATCATTTGTTTGCTCAGACATGAGAAGCCTCCCGTCCGACATTGGTTGCGAGATTCTGTGCGGCCGCAGCTATTTTTATAGCTTTTCTGATGCGGGTATAGGCCATGCAGCGGCAGAGGTTGCCGTTCATCGTCGCCTCAATGGCAGCATCATCTGGGTTGCTGTTCTGCGCTAGCAGGCTCGCAGCCTGCATAATTTGACCCGACTGGCAGTATCCGCACTGGGGGGGTTGAGCGGCAATCCAAGCTTGCTGTAGAGGATGATCGCCATCCACGCTAAGCCCTTCAATCGTAGTAACTGAAGCATCTGCCACACTGCTCACCGGTGTGATGCACGATCGCTGAGCCACCCCATTGACGTGCACAGTACAAGCACCACACATGCCAATACCGCAACCAAACTTAGTTCCTTTTAAATCCAGTTCGTCACGAATTGCCCACAACAAAGACGTGTCGCTTGGTATGTCGAGAGCTACCGCTCGGCCATTTACTGTCAAATTAACCACAACTAAGAACTCCTCTCTTAGTTCCCTCTACAAATATCTAAAGCGACATCTTGCCAAAACAGGCTCGTAACTCTGCCACGAAAACCTGCGGCTGCTCGAAGGCGGCAAAGTGGCCGCCCTTTTCCAACTCATTCCAATAAACAATATCGGTGTAGCGTTTCTCTGCCCAACTGCGCGGTGTTGCGACGATTTCTTTGGGGAAAATACTGCATCCCGTTGGCACCGTAATCGGATTATTTGCTCCCCCAAAGGCTGAGCCAAAACTCTCCCAATAAAGCCGCGCCGAAGACGCCCCGGTACCCGGCAACCAGTACAGCATGACGTTATCGATCAACTCCTGACGACTAAGAATATTCTCTGGATGTCCATCGCAATCCATCCATTCATAGAATTTCTCAATAATCCATGCAGCTTGGCCCATAGGTGAATCAGCCAAACCATAACCTAAAGTTTGCGGGCGAGTGCTTTGCTGTTTTGAGTAACCTGCTCCCCACTCGGCATAGTACTGAGCACCCGCAAACGCAACTTTGTCGCGCTCAGTTGGATTGGCCAGCGCCTCCTCGGTGGGACCAACACTCACCATATTGACGTGTATCCCAGCGCATTGGCCAAGGTTTTGCGAGCCGATCGTGGCGGTGACCGCTGAGCCCCAATCACCTCCTTGAGCAAAGTACCGCGAGTACCCTAAACGCAGCATTAGATCATTCCATGCTGTGGCGATTTTTTCGACGCCCCATCCTGTGACAGTGGGCTTGCCTGAAAACCCGAACCCTGGCAATGACGGGCAAACTACGTGAAAAGCGTCTTCTGCTGATCCACCGTGTGCCACCGGGTCAGTTAAGGGGCCAATAACTTTATGAAATTCAACGACTGAGCCAGGCCAGCCATGGGTCATCAACAGAGGGCGTGCCCTCGGCTCGCCGCTTTTCACGTGGATAAAGTGAACCTCCAGCCCGTCAATCTGCATGACGAACTGCGCGAAGCTATTGAAGTAGGCCTCGCGATCTCGCCAGTCGTAGTCGGTTTGCCAGTACTCGCAAAGCTCTTTGGCATAGCTCAGAGGCAGCCCTTGATTCCAATCGTCGGGAGTCTCCGCATCAGGCCAGCGCGTTGCTAACAAGCGTCGTCGAAGGTCGTGGAGGTCATCTTCCGATACGTTTATGGAATATGGGCGAATGGAGTTCTCTGCCATGCTCGATCCTTACAAAAACTTTAGGCGACGATCATGGCAGATTTACGCGAAGCTCGGAAACCGGATACGGAGTATTTAACTATCTGCCGACAGTTTTAGGGCAGTAAGTGTGCGACGGCATCGCGTTCTTCAGTCAACTCGGTCTCTGTCGCATCCATCTTGTCCTGACTAAAGGCGTTAATTTCGACGCCTTGGACAATGCTCCAGTCGCCAGCACTACAGATCACAGGGAAAGAGTAAATTAATCCTTCGGCAACGCCGTAGCTGCCATCGCTATAGACGCCCATTGAAAGTACGGTGTCGCTACCCAGCGCCCAATCGCGCATATGATCGATTGCCGCATTCGCGGCTGACGCGGCACTAGATGCTCCGCGCGCTTCAATAATGGCTGCACCACGCTGTTGTACCGTCGGGATAAAATCTCCCGTGTACCAATCCATGTCTACCATGGACATCGCCGCATCTCCGGCAACGCTTGCGCGGTGAATATCGGGATATTGCGTAGCTGAATGGTTACCCCAAATACATAGGCCCTCTACATCGGCCACATGCTTCCCGGCCTTCGCGGCGAGTTGCGCCATAGCTCTGTTGTGATCCAATCGTGTCATCGCAGTAAAGTTTCGCGGATCGAGGTCGGGGGCGTTGCGTTGAGCGATCAGCGCATTCGTATTGGCGGGATTTCCCACCACAAGCACCTTGACGTTCGGCGAGGCATTGTCGTTCAACGCCTTACCCTGAGCAGAGAAGATTGCTGCGTTCGCTTCCAACAAATCCTTACGCTCCATACCCGGACCCCGAGGGCGCGAGCCCACCAGCAGTGCATAGTCCGTGTCTTTGAACGCTACATTGGCATCATCGGTATAGGTCACATCATGCAGCAGCGGGAAGGCGCAATCGTCTAGCTCCATGACAACGCCCTTTACCGCACCCAGCGCCGGGGTGATTTCCAGTAGTTGCAGAATAACGGGCTGGTCCTTACCCAGCATGGCACCTGACGCTACTCGGAATAAAAGCGCATAGCCGATTTGGCCGGCAGCGCCGGTAATGGTGACGCATACTGGATCTTTCATGATTTTTCTCTCAACGATGGTCTAAGTGGAATCTCAGGCAGCCGGCATTCTAAGTGGTCTGACGGAAAAATGCCGCAAGGAAATCGCGGAGAAACGACGAAACGCCCTAATCCGTGTAGTGTTTCATCAGCGTTGTACTTTCTCTGCGGAGATGCTCTGCCATGTCCCTAACCCACCCAGGATGCGGATCCGGCAGATTTTCAACATCAAAAAACATAGGAGCACCATGCAAATGCGGCTCGGCAGCATGAGCCTCGCCATCCCAGCGATTTGTGGCGAAGACATAATTTACACCCGTCATTTGGTCGGTTTGACCGCCCAACGGCATAGCCATCGCAAAGGTCAAAAGCCCGACTAAGCGCGGATTCAGCGCGTCAACGCACAATTCTTCCTGTATTTCCCGACGCACCGAGGCCACCGGTCTCTCCCCTGCAGCGATGCGGCCGCCCGGACAGACCCAATATCCGTCCATCACCCCCGTAGTAAAACGCTGGTGCAGACAAATTTTCAGACCGTTTGATGATTGGCGCCAGAGCAAGGCATGGACAATCGCCTGAAACCGCCGTTGTGATAACATTTATTTCACATCCTGAGCGGAAATTTCCACCTGCAACGACCCGGTGCTACCTTTTTGAAGCTGGGCTGCAGCTTCGACACAGAGCACCACAGGCTTGATTCCAATGAACATTTTTGAGAACGTTGCCGGCCGGTTGAGAGAGCCCTCGGCCGGCGCTCATTTACGGAGCACTAGTCAAACCATATTAAAAACGCCCGTGATTGCTCGCAAGTCGCGCAGTCAAGGCACCGTGACCCTCTAAATTGGCCCACAAAGCGCTTAGCTTGATGTGGAAAGCCCCTTGTGTACTGACGTTTGGACGCAGTCACCGGGCGAAATTTACCTAGCCAAGGCTTGGTCACGAAGATAACTGAGACGATCTATGACGCTGACATTTAACGGCAACTTCCCGCAAAAGAACGGGCTGTACGATCCCGCCAACGAAAAAGACGGCTGCG
The DNA here is from genome assembly GCA_913049565.1 of uncultured Gammaproteobacteria bacterium. Next base: position 1,288 of record CAJWZG010000107.1, on the reverse strand, counting down.
GCGTCGGCTTCGTCTGCGACATTAAGGGCAGACCCAGTCACAAAATTTTGCAGGACGCTTTCGAGATGAACTGCTGCATGGAGCACCGTGGCGGCGTTGGCTACGAAACGAACACGGGCGACGGCGCAGGTGTGATGACCGGAATGCCCCACAGCTTCTTTAATGCCTTGGCCGAAGAGTTATTCGGGCGAGAGTTACCAAAACTCGGTGAGTACGGTGTCGGCAATATTTTCCTGCCCACAGACCCAGTCCAGCGTGCTCGCTGCAAAGCCATCATCGAACAGGCCATTGACGACGCAGGCCAGACTCTGATCGGCTGGCGCGAACTGCCCACCAACCCTGATATCGCCAATGTCGGCAAGGCCTCTCGCGCCGCAATGCCCTCCTTCGAGCAGCTGTTCGTCGGCAAGGGTGCTATCGGCGGCATGGAAAACGAATCCTTTGAGCGCAAGCTATATACGATTCGCAAGCACAGTGCTCATCTGGCGCGCAAAGACGAGAGCGTGACTCAAGCGCACCTCTTCTACATGTGCTCTCTGTCGACCAACGTCATCATTTACAAAGGCATGCTCACACCCGATCAGCTCTTTCCTTTCTTTGGGGACCTGATGAACCCGGGTTACGAGAGCCATATGGCCATGGTGCACTCGCGCTTCAGCACCAATACATTCCCGTCTTGGGATCGCGCTCAACCCAGTCGCTTTATGAGCCACAACGGCGAGATCAACACTTTACTGGGCAACATCAATGCCATGAACGCCCGTGAAGGCACTGTGGCCTCAGACTATTTCGGCGAAGACATCAAAAAGCTCTTCCCCATCGTGGAACCCGATTGCTCCGATTCTGGCACCTTTGACAACGTGCTGGAATTCCTGCTGATGTCCGGCCGAACATTGCCCGAAGCGCTGCTGATGATGATCCCGGAGGCTTGGCAACAGCACAGCGGCATGTCCGCAGAGAAAAAAGCCTTTTACGAATATCACTCCTGCCTGATTGAACCCTGGGATGGACCCGCCTCCATCGCGTTCTCAGACGGTTCTTGCATCGGCGCCATTCTTGACCGGAACGGCCTGCGCCCATCGCGCTATTACATCACCGATGACGATATTTGCATCATGGCATCCGAGGTCGGTGTTGTACCTGTGGATTCTGCCAAGGTCATCGAAAAAGGCCGACTACAACCCGGGCGTATTTTCCTGATTGATTTCGAACAAGGACGCATGATCCCGGATGAAGAGCTAAAGTCTGATCTGGCCAGCCGTCGTCCCTATCAAAAGTGGCTTGAAGA
>CAJWZG010000106.1 GCA_913049565.1 uncultured Gammaproteobacteria bacterium | reverse complement strand
CGCAATCGCAGCTCCGCCCATATCCTTTTTCATCAGGCGCATACCAGCCGAGGGTTTGAGATTGAGACCGCCGCTATCAAAAGTGACCCCCTTTCCGACAATGGTGACTTTCGGGTTGCTTGGGTCGCCCCAAGTGAGATCCATCAGACGCGGGGCATCGTCGGCAGCTCTTCCCACGGCGTGAATAGCACCGCACTCGATATCCAGTAGTGCATCACCGATAGCAGTGTTGACGGTCGCGTCAAAGGTTTGGCTTAGGGCTTCAACTTCTGCCTGCAAGTGTGAGGGAGCCATATCTTGCGCAGGTGTATTGATGAGATCCCGAGTAAGGTTGGTCGCGGTGACCGTATTAACCAACTGAGCTGCATCAGCCTGTTGGGGCAAAATTAACTGGGCAGGTCCGCGCTCGGCCGCTTTGTAGCGCGTAAACTGATAACTGCCTAGCCCCCAGCCAAGCAGTGCGAGAAAAGATGCTTCTCCGGCAAGTCGGTACATGCCTTCAGGTAAGGCGAAAGGCAAATGGCCCAGGGTAGACAGGGAGTCTTGACCGGCGGAGCCGATCACGCCGTCACCATTGCCCAGCCACGCGACTTGATTTGCTTTGCCAGTAAACGACTGTCGCGCTAGCCATTGCAGATCAACATCGCTCAGATTCTCGCGGAAGGCGTCCAAAGAGTCGCTACTCACTAGATGGAGTTTGGGTGTCGGCTTATCAGTGTTCGATGGCAAATAGCCGGCATTAGTAAAATCTTCTGGAATCAGGTTAGGCATCTTTCTCGCTTGCTGTGTGCGTGATCGGATTAGTCAGTGCTGTGCGTTATAGCTGCTGAAGAGGAATACGTTCTAGGCCGAGATTGTTCTGTTCGAACACTCTGTCTGCCCGATAGCTTGAGCGCACGAGTGGCCCTGACGCAACCTCGGTAAAACCCAGGCCCAGACCAAAAGATCGTAGAGACTCGAATTCTTCAGGTGTTACCCAGCGCTCTACGGGTAAGTGATTTTTAGTTGGGCGCATATATTGCCCCAGAGTCACGATATCAACCTTGTGGGAGCGCAATTCCTGCAGCGTTTGTTTGATCTCGGCCTCACTTTCGCCAAGCCCGAGCATTAAGCTGGATTTAGTGAGCACGCTGGGCTTTGTTCTTTTAGCGTGGGCAAGCACGTCCAGGGTTTGTTGATAGCCTGCGCGAGGATCACGCACAACATTTGTTAGCCGCTCAACGGTTTCTAGGTTCTGAGCGAAAACTTGCAGGCCGGAATTGACGACTTTCTCCACAGCCTCCAGATCGCCGTTGAAATCGGGTGTGAGCGCCTCTATCGCCGTGTTTGGATTGGCAGCGCTAATGGCGATCACACAGTTGGCATAGTGAGATGCGCCTCCGTCCGGGAGGTCGTCGCGATCAACAGAGGTCAGAACCACGTAGTTCAGCCCCATCAAACGCACGGATTGAGCTGCGTTTGCAGGTTCATCCATATCTAGCCAGCCTTTAGGGTTGCCGGTATCGACGGCGCAGAATCGACAGGCGCGAGTACATGTCGCACCCATCAACATAATGGTCGCTGTGCCATGATTCCAACATTCGCCGATATTCGGACAGTGAGATTCTTCACAAACAGTTGCTAGACGGTGTTTCGTTACGGTGTCTTTGACTGAGCGGTAGCGTTCTCCGCCACCAATCGAGACGCGTAACCAGGGAGGCTTCCGCTCGATATCAGTCCGCGCATTGGCACCCGCTTTCATACCATTCTTGATGGCGTTGAAGCCTTGGGGTGTCGCGAATTTGTCGCCGCTTTTGATCGGTGTATTATTCGACAAGGCCCACCTATGTTCGTCGTTGTTCGTCGTTGTTCGTCGTTGTTGTGTCTAAGCCTCGGCAGCACTGATGCTGTCTTGGTCGTCGCTCTGGAACTGCAGGCTATGCAATGTCGCATAGAGGCCTTCCGCCGCCAACAATTCTTCGTGGTTACCAATCTCAGCGACCTGGCCTTGATGCAATACCAGTACCCTGTCCGCTTCTTGAATGGTCTGCAGGCGGTGCGCAATGATGATGGAGGTGCGCCCTTTTGTCAGCCTTTCGACTGCTTCCTGAATCAGTAGTTCAGTTTCTGTATCAATATTCGCGGTCGCCTCGTCCAAAACAAGTATCTCTGGATCAGCAGCCAGTACTCGCGCAAAAGCCAAGAGCTGCCGCTGGCCTTGAGAGAGATTTTGGCCGCGTTCAGTCAGCGGAGAATCGTAGCCTTGCGGCAGCCGGCAGATAAAGTCGTGGGCGTTAACAGTCTTGGCTGCTTCGATAGCGCGTTGACGCGTTACCGCCGGGTTTCCGAGAGCGATGTTGTCGAAAATGCTGCCGGAAAAAATGTGGAAATCTTGGAGAACGACGCCCACACGTCGACGTAAGTCACCCGAATGAATGAGGTTCAGATCAATGTCGTCAAGAAAAATCTGACTGTCTTCGAAGTCGTAAAACCGACCTAGTAGTCGAATTAGCGTGCTTTTGCCTGAGCCGGTTGGGCCCACGATGGCAAGTTTTTCACCGGGTTCTATGGTGAAGGAAACGCCTTTAAGAATCGGCATGTTTGGGTCATAGGAGAAGTTCACGTTGCGGAACTCTACGGAACCGCGCAGACGATCGGGTAGGGCTACAGGCTTTCTCGGTTCATGAATGATTTCATCCCAATCCAAGGCTTGAAAGATCCGTTCACCGCTCGCCATGGCACGAAATAGAATATTGGTTTGCTCGCCGAGTACGACAATTGGGTGAAAGAGCATTGTCACAAACTGGGTGAACAACACAACCTCGCCAACGGTCATGCTGATCTCAATTAGTTGGCTCGCACCGTAGTAAAGAATCAAGCCGATAGCGATCTGAGCCAAACTTTCGTTGAACGCGCCGTATAGTGTCTCAACCCTAGCCAGCCGGTGTTCAAACTGGCGGTTCTTCTCGTTGATGTGCGTGTATTGATCTAAGTTGTGTTGTTGCCTGTCCGACAATTGAACCACCTGCAAGCCGGCGAGGTTCTCTTGAAGGTGTTGATTCAAGTTAGACAGTGTTTGGCGAGTTTGTCGAAACAAGAAGCGTGTCTTGCGCCGAAAGAAAAAGGTTACCAAGGCTAAAATGGGTAGTGCCAGTAAAAGAATGAGGGTCAACTGCACGTCGATGGCTAGCATCACAGCTAGCGCGACAAAAAACGGCACAAACTCTCCAACGAGGGTGCCGAGTCCGCGAAGCAATTCGTATAACGCTTCCACATCATTGGTTACACGAGTCATGATTCGGCCTACGGCGACTCGGTCGTAGAACGATGAAGGACGGGTTTCAAGGTGACTGAACAGGTCAAGGCGGAGGTCTCGTAAACCGTTAATGACCGGTCCTATCAAGGTCATTCGGTGTGCGTGCCCACACACTGCCCAGGCTAGCTGTATCGCAGCATAGAGGAGGCATGCGGCGATGAGTTCAGGCACACCGAGTGAATCCGCTAATCCCCGGTTGAAATCGATCAAACCAAAATCTGGACTATCCGTATCACTCTCGCCCCGAATGATGTGATCGATGGCTACCAAAGAGATGATGATAGGCAACATAACTTGCAGCGTCGAAGCAATGAGGACCAACACCGTGCTAATGATCAGCGAGCGCTTGTAGGGTGCGAGCCACTTGAGCAGTCGACGCAGCAACTGCATGTTGAGCACTGCGCCGCTGATATCAGCATCAAACATAGCGTAGTCGCGCTGGGTCTTTTTCACAGTCGTGTTCACGTGGTAACCCTCAGGCGCTCAAGGTCATCCTCTTCGCCGCCCTCACGCTGCACTCGCTCCAGCTCTGCGTAATATCCCTGATTGGCTAGCAGCTCATCATGACGGCCGCTTTCAATTATTCGGCCCGCGTCGATCACGATGATTCGGTCTGCGTGCCGCGCCGTGCTGACGCGGTGAGAAACCAAGAGCGTAGTTTGCTGTTCTCGCAAGCGTTTCAGCTCGCCGAGAATATGCTCTTCAGTCTCTGTATCTACCGCAGAAAAGCAGTCGTCCAATATCAGAATAGGCGCGTGGCGAATCAGTCCTCTAGCGAGGGTTGCGCGTTGTTTTTGTCCGCCGGACAGAGTGACGCCGCGCTCACCAATCAGCGTATCCAACTGTTCCGGAAAATCGCTAATGGTATCTTTCAAGTCAGCTGAAGTGGCTGCTGCCCAAATTTTTTCCAACGACCGAGCCGGATCGTCGTACGTGATGTTGTTTTTGAGGGGCTCCGCGAACAGGAACGGGTCTTGCGGTACCAGTGCGACCTGAGTGCGCAGCTGAGTTAGCGGGTAATCGGCTACGGGGCGATCGTCAATGAAGATGCTGTTGGGCTGCGGATCGATTAGACGGACAATCTGCTTTAGCAGCGTGGTTTTGCCGCTTCCCACACGACCCATGACGGCTACGGTTTCTCCTGGAGCGACAGATAAAGACAAATCGTCAACGGCATCAACGGATGCCCCCGGATATCGATAGCGCAGGTGTTCAATACGCAAACTGCCAGCAATCTCGGCTGGCGCCTCAGCCACCGGCGCATCTGTAATCTCAGCCGGTCGGTCGTATACCTCGAACAGCCGGCGACTCGCCACACCAGCACGCTGGAACAAGTTGACGATGAAGCCTGCTACTCGAAATGGCTGTACAACCATATTTACGAACATGAAAAAGGCAACAAAGTTGCCAACGCTCAAACTGCCGTTGAGCACTTGATTGCCACCGTAACCGAGAATCGTTAACGAGCAGATAGCTGCCAAACTAGGCATCCAAGAGCTCATCGCAGAGTTGATTCTGCCTTGTTCGTAAAAGACGTCCGCATATGCCTGATTGGTGTTGGCAAAGCGTCCAATTTCGTTTCGCTCTTGCACCATGGCTTGAATGGTGCGGATACCTGATAGGTTTTCTTGAGTATGAGTGCCCAGATCAGACAGCCGATCCTGTACTTGAGCCGACGCAACTCCCATGGCTTTGGCAGAATACTGAGCGTACACAAAAACCAGAGGCATCGGTGGCAGCAGTAACAGCGTTAGCCAAGGCGAGTAATAGAGCATAAAACCGAAGCCAACAACTGTGGCATACACCATGATGATCAACAAAATAGTACCCATGGAGATCAAACGCTGAATCAATGAAATGTCGGCTACTGCGCGAGTCATCATGTCGCCAATGCTGAACTCGCTGAAGAATTCAGCGCCCTGTTCCTGCAGCTTGCGAAAGAAAGATTGGCGCAAGTCATAGGAAACCTTCAGAGCGACCCGGCGAACGTTGAAGCGCGCGAAGCTCACTACTCCATAGCGCATGATGACGGCGCCGATAATGCCCGTCACTGGATATAGCAGGTCGAAGTTCCCATCGGCCATTCGATCAATAGATACAGCAGTGAGTACTGGCACCATGGCTTCGAAAAGGCGCGCGATGCCGAAGGCCGCAATACCAATGTATAAACCGCGCCGATGTGGGCCGATAAAGCGTCGTAGCTGCCATAGAGCCGCTAAGAGATCGGTTCTCGACAGATTGGATTCTTCGCTCTCGGGTTTCATGGTCTAGAACGACGCGTTGCCGGGAACTCGAGGGAATGGAATGGCATCACGAATGTTTTCCATACCCGTTATGTAGAGAAGCAAACGCTCTAACCCTAGACCAAAGCCTGCGTGAGGCACGGTGCCATATCGCCGAAGGTCCCGGTACCACCACAGTTCGTCTGCAAGCCGCGATTCCATACGAGCATCCAGAACCTCGAGTCTTTCCTCGCGTTGACTGCCACCGATAATCTCTCCAACCCCGGGAACTAAAACGTCCATCGCGGCAACAGTTTTCTGGTCATCGTTCAGTCGCATATAAAACGCCTTTATCTCTTTGGGATAATCCGTGACTACGACTGGTCCTTTTATAACGTTCTCCGTGATGTAGCGTTCGTGTTCGGATTGCAGGTCTGCACCCCAAGTGACGGGAAACTCAAAGGATTGTCCGCTTTCCAACAGCAGCGCTACCGCATCGCTGTAGGTTATGCGCGTGAACTGTTTGCTGGTTACGTCGTTCAAGCGTTGGATTAAGGCGCCTTCGCTGCGTTCGTCAAAAAATGCCATGTCATCCGCACAACGCGCCAACACGCCTTGTATTACTTCTCGTAGAAAGTTCTCTGCCAGATCAGCATTAGCGGCTAAGTTTGCGAAAGCTATCTCCGGTTCGATCATCCAAAACTCTGCTAGATGTCTGCTTGTATTGGAATTCTCGGCGCGAAACGTCGGGCCAAAAGTGTATACCTTGCCCATGGAACAGGCATAGCTTTCTAGGTTGAGCTGTCCACTCACGGTCAGAAAAGCTTCTGAGCCGAAAAAATCCTTTTCGAACTGGCCGCTGTTGTCTTGGTGAATTTGATCCAGGGTAGACACTCGGAACAAGTCACCGGCGCCTTCACAGTCGCTGGCGGTAATAATGGGGGTATTTACCCAGCAAAAGTCTTGTCGATCGAAATAACCGTGCACTTCGGCGCTGACTGCATGCCGAATGCGTGACATTGCACCAAAGGTATTTGTACGGGGGCGCAAGTGGGCCACTCCTCGCAAGTACTCAAACGTATGACGTTTTTTGCTGATGGGGTACGTTTCGGGATCGTCCACTAGGCCAAAAACTTCCACCTTGCTTGCTTGGATTTCCCGATCTTGGCCTTTGCCCTGAGATTCAACCAAGGTCCCAGTGACTGCTACCGAGCAGCCAGTGCCGGTATCGCTGATGGCCTCATAATTTTCCAATGCTTCATCGGCAATGGCTTGGACCGTACCGAAGCAGGAACCGTCATGAATGTGTAAGAAGGAAAAGCCACCTTTAGAAGAACGGCGAGACCGCAGCCACCCCTGCACTGTGACCTCAGTGTCCACTTGAGTGGCGTGCTGCAATATGGATTTAATGGTAACGATCATAGGGTTTGTACAGCTCTCAGATCAGACTTTGCAAAGCGCGATGTTAAAGCACGCGGCGTGTTTTTTCCGTTCACCTGCCGCGAACCACTGACAGATCGACAGTTGCGTTGAATGGACTGCGTTCTTCGATATGCTCTATATCTTCGGCAACATAACGTCGCTCTTCATCCAAAAATCGTGCGACCGCATCGCGAAACCCGGCGTCTGCGATCCAGTGGGCACTATAGGTTGCCTCGGGCAAGTAACCGCGGACCACTTTATGCCCACCCTGTGCTCCAGCCTCAACACGATTGAGGCCTTTGGCGATGGCGTAGTCGATAGCTTGGTAGTAGCAAACCTCGAAATGCAAGAACCGGTGCTCTTCTAGGCAGCCCCAGTTGCGACCGAAAAGGGTGTCCCCACCGATAAAGTTCAACGCACCTGCGATGTAACGACCTTGGCGCTTCGCCATAATCAATAAAATGTCAGACGCCATGCTCTTGCTTGCAAGAGAAAAGAACTCACGGGTTAGATACGGACTACCCCATTTCCGCGACCCTGTATCGAGGTAGAACTGGTAAAAGGCATCCCAACATTCTTCAGTAAGGTCATCTCCTGTGAGCCACTCGATACTGATGTCATTCGCAAGGGCTTCACGGCGCTCGCGTTTGAGATTTTTGCGTTTCTTCGATGCCAATTGCAGCAAAAATTCATTGAAAGTGCTGTAGCCAGCGTTATGCCAGTGAAACTGCTGGTCCATTCGTTGTAGAAGCCCAGCTTCCGCCGCTCGGTTCCATTGGCTTTGCGGCAAAAAAGTCATATGCAGCGAACTGACCTTAGATTGTTCTGCGACCTGAATGCAGGCGTCTAGTAACAACTGTTCGTCGTCAGGGCTGCCGCTGGCGCAAAGTAGCTTGGGGCTAGTTGCTGGCGTGAAGGGGATGCTGCTTTGAAGTTTAGGGTAGTAATTTTGGCCTGCTCGGTGCCATGCATCTGCCCAAGCGTAGTCAAACACGTATTCGCCCTGGCTGTGGTTCTTCAAATACAAAGGCACTACACCGATCAAGCGACTTTGATTTTCAACTGCGATATGGAAAGGTTGCCAGCCGGTGTCCTGGCCGACGCTACCGCTCTCTTCAAGTGCCAGCAAAAAGGCATGCCGGGTAAATGGGTTATACACCCCAGTACCGTCAGCACAGCTATCCCATTCGTTGGCGTCTATCTCGGTAATGCTGTGGCAGATTTTCGCTGTGGGTGTCGGCAAGATCACCTCAGGTTGTTTTGAACGCGATGATACGACCACTCAGGGCAAGAAAGAGTGAAAAAAGTCGGCACATATCCTGCGCACTCGAACGAGAAAATCACAAGTTAGATTGATTGCTCTCTTTTTTGAGTCTAAATTTCGCGGCGACGAAAGGGGAAGCCAAAAACTTATGAAAATCATTAGTAGAAGCTAGGCCCCTGGTATGATCATCACAAGAAAACGCGCTACGAACCCGACAACTAATCTTTAGGCCACCGAGTTTGGATCAAGACACACAGAACAATAATCTTTCGTTCGATGGCAACGAGGCTAATCTGTCTTTTGTGAGTGTCGCTGTTGTTGGAATACTGGCTACCGTGTTCGGTGGGTTAGTAGGCTTGGGATTGGTCGCAACCATGTGGTGGATTAGCACTAATCCTTGGGCGAAGGACGTTGCCGAGAGCCACGGTATTTCAGAACACGATAGTTCGAGGTTGGGCGGTCTTGTCATTACGTTTGGATTCCTCGGCTTTTTGGTGGTTGCTAACGGTGGAATGCCGACGTTCGATCAGGCCAAGAACACACCGGCAAGCGCACTCTCGGCGCCTTTGTCGCTGGGGTTGTGGGCTTGTATTGCATTGGTAGGGCTTTGGGATGATTTTGTGGATCGTCTTTCGGCATCCCGTCGCCTGATGGCGGTCATGATCTTCTCTTTGCTCTGGGTAGTGGCCACGCCGGATGCGGTTAGGCCCGAGGTATATCTTTGGTTGCCAGAGCTTTTGCGACATGAAATTACGATAATTCTGGCCGCAGCATTCATCATCACTGCCTTTGTAAATGCAGGAAATATGGCTGATGGCGCGAATGGATTACTGCCGATTATTAGCCTCGCCTTTTTTACATGTATGTACTTCGATTTCGGTGGGCACACCGGGGTTTTTGCTCTAATCATGGCTTTATCGATCTTCGTTGTTTTCAACGTTGCTACCGGAAAAATATTCCTGGGAGATTTTGGTTCCTACGGCCTATCCGCTGCGCTAGCGATGACGGCGCTTGTGGTCTATGGAACTGGGCAATATACGATGTGGCTACTGGCCAGCATTCTC
>CAJWZG010000105.1 GCA_913049565.1 uncultured Gammaproteobacteria bacterium | reverse complement strand
CACCGCAAAAAAATGGGCTGAAAACCCAGATCCCAGCATGATTTGGGAGGGCCACAAAGCCGGCCGTGAAATTCCTTATTGGCAGATGGAAAAGCTGCACAATTTAGAAGCGTTGCCTGACCACGGTTTTACAGTCGCCTGCTTTCCCGTAAAAATCGCTAATGCAAGCGCCGGTTGGACGCGCTGTGTGGCAATCGTAGACGAGTGAGCCCGCGCCCAAAATGCAGTCAGCCTTAGCTTGCTGTGCGGCGACCGCGTATTAGGCGCACCACTAGCCAGATCATCAACGCTAGTGGCAGCAAGATCGCTGCAAGAACACCAATCAAAAACCCCTGCCGATTCAGCATGCCCTTGCGCAATACTGTCCCGCGTTGGTCATAGTCATCGGTAACTGCTAGCACCCCATGCTCAATAGCCCAATCATCGTACAAAGCGATCATTGCCCCGAATCGTTCGGGTTCTGCCGCACTAAGGTCAGTGGTTTCCGCCAAATCATTCTTCAGATCAAACAACTGCCAATTAGAAGCTCCGTCTAAGCGAGTCGACACCAGCTTATAGTCGCCCTGGAAGTAGGCTTTGTTGCCGCCAAGTTCGTAACCGAATCCGTCCCCAGGCTCACGCACTTGTCCCATTTCACCTGACAGCAACGGCTGTAGTTTTTTGCCCTGCAGTTCTCTTGGCGTTTCTAACCCGGCCAACGCCAAGATTGTGGGTACCATATCCGTAGCCCAACCCAAGGCATCGGTGACGCCCCCGGTATCTCCAACAACGCTGCGGCCGTTGTGCGAACCGCTAATCACCAAAGGCACTCTCAAACCACCTTCACCAGCATAAAATTTGTACCAAGCAAGCGGTCCAACCGCAGCGCTAGCCCAAGCTGGACCAATATCGTGATAGCTATCGCGTTCGCCGAGGGTCTCGATATCCGTGTTGAAGCCCTCCCACCGCATCCATGCGTTGAACGGCCCAACCGGCGCATCAGCATTTTTACCAATCTCACGTGTGGCTAATGTTCCTTCGGCGCCATTATCTGAAAGAAAAATAAAGACCGTGTTATCCAGCTCGCCAATCTGCTCGATGTGATCAATAAGCCGGCCGATGTGATAATCCATGGCGTCGACCATACCCGCGTAGACGGCCATGCCTTTGGCCTCAAACGCTTGCTGCTCAGGGCTAAGGCTTTGCCAATCGGGTGTCGTGGGCATCAGCGATCCCTGAAAAACGTCAGGCAAGATGCCCGTATCCGCTAAACCTTGGCTACGTGCTTTGCGCAGCGCATGCCAGCCGTCAGAGTAAGACTGAAGATATTTATCGCGAAAAACCGCAGGCGCTTGCACCGGTATATGTACTGCCTGAAATGCAACGTACGCAAAAAATGGCTGGTATGACGTATCACCATCACCAATGTACTCAATCGTTTTGTCGATCAAGTATTCAGAGGAGTAAAAATCGTCGGGCAAGGTAGCGGGCTTGCCATCTTCAAACCAATTGGCGGTTGCGTAGATTGGTAGATAAGAACGCTGCCGCCAGTTATCGGCACCTGTATCTGCCAGCATCAACGTGCGATCGAAGCCACGCTGGCTTGGCAGCTCGCCCTCATCCCAGCCCAAATGCCACTTGCCGCTCATCAAGGTGCGATAGCCCGCCTCGCGCAGCATCTCGGCTACGGTTGGAATATTTTTTTGCAGCACACCTTGATAAGCCGCCGCGTGGGATTGATCTTCTGGGATGGCTTCGGGAATGTTTGCTACTCCCGCACTGTGGCTATCGAGCCCCGTCATCAACATGGCCCGAGTTGGCGCGCAAGAAGCCGCTACATGAAAGTTGGAAAAACGCATGCCCGATGCCGCCAATCTGTCGATATTGGGCGTATCGATTTCGCTACCGTAGGAACCTAAATCCGCAAATCCAAGGTCATCTGCTAACAACAGAACAATATTGGGTGGCTTTTCTTTCGACGTATCAGCAACGGCAGTAGGCGCAGACGCCATCGCGCCTGCAGCTAGAGCGCCTGCGGCGAAAAAGCCCATGACGGTCACGAGGCGTTTAATAATCTGGTAGTGCATAGCGACCGCCAACAGTGGTTATTGCTTAAGCCGCGTATTTTGACAGAAAGCATCCAAGCTGCCATAGCTGCCGCTTCAAGAATCTAAGAGTGATCTGCATACTAACTCTATCTAGTGGGGAATTTTTTATGTTTGAACTGCCTCAGCGCGCCATAGAAGTCGCGACCCAAGTTGAATCCTTTTTTCAACAGCGAGTGCTACCGAACAACAAGCTCTGGGAGCAACAAGCCAGCGCTGGGCAAGCGATTCCAGATATTCAGCAGACGCTGCGCGCTGAGGCAAAGTCTCTAGGTCTATGGAATATGGCACTGCCTCGCCTCACTGAAGACGAGCCCGGGCTTCGCCTCACCAATCTAGAATTCACCGCAGTGGCGGAAATCCTAGGGCGCCTTGAATGGGGTTCACATGTGTTCAACTGTAACGCCCCTGACGTGCCCAACATGGAGTTGCTGCAGCTCTTTGGCGACGAGGAGCAAAAGCGACAATGGCTGACACCTCTTCTCGAAGGAGAAATTGGCTCGGCTTTTGCGATGACCGAGCCTTATGCGGCTTCATCTGATCCAACCAACCTCGAAACGCAAATACGTCGAGAAGGCGATGAATTTGTCATCAACGGCCGCAAGTGGTTCGCCTCAAACGGTTCTCACGAAAGATGCGAACTGCTGGTACTCGTTGGCGTAACTAATCCCGACGGCCAAAAATCCCAGCGTCAGTCTCTGCTACTGGTGCCAAGGCACACGCCGGGGATCAATGTGCTGCGCAACCTACCTGTTTTTGATCACCTCTCCCAAACCAACCTGCATCCAGAACTGGAATTCAGCAACGTACGTGTACCTGTTGGGAACCTATTAGGAGAGCAGGGTGCTGGGTTCGCCATTGGGCAGGCAAGGCTGGGACCAGCGAGGCTTCATCACTGTATGCGCGCAATCGGCGAGTGCGAGGTTTTGATTAGCTTGATGGTTAAACGCTCGCAAAGTCGCAGCACTTTTGGCAAACGTATCGACGAATACAGCTCTACCCAGGCGGCCATCAGTTTGTCGCGCATCGAGCTCGACCAATGTCGCCTGCTGGTTCGACAGGCCGCCCATCTGCTGGATACGGTAGGCAATAAGGCCGCTCGTAAACAAATCTCCATGATCAAAGTTGCCGTGGCTAAGATGTATCAAGATATCGCTGACCGATGCATTCAACTTTTCGGGGCCCGCGGCGTTACGAGAGATACCCCCGCAGCACGCGCATTTGGCAAAGCCAGGGCATTTCGCATCTACGACGGCCCTGACGAAGTGCACCTGCAGACCATTGCGCGCCTGGAAGCAGGGGAACAAACCCTGGAGGGTTTAGAGCACTACCTGCATGAATAATGCGAACTCAGCCGTATGGCATACCTTGAGCTTCAGTAAATAGGCTGTAAATTGACTGCGAGCCAGTCATAAATAAACGGTTATGTTTCTGTCCACCAAAGCAGAGATTCGAGATACCTTCTGGAGTATGAATAGCGCCTATCTTATCGCCGTCCGGAGCAAACACCTGAACACCATCTTCTGCCGCTCCAGCCCAACCTGCACTGCTCCAGATGTTGCCGTCTATATCTACACGGAAGCCATCAGGTATGGACGCCCCTAAGTCACAGAATACGCGGTGACCCGCCAGGGTATTGGCATCGGTTACATCAAAAGCGTGTATCTGTCGCGGATGGCCCGGTTTATGCGATGCCCCGGTGTCGCTGATGTAGAGAGTTTTATGATCTGGTGAAAAAGCCAGTCCGTTGGGCTTTTCAAGCGTTTCGTCTACCACTGTTGCGACACCCGTGCTGCCGTCAATTCGGTAGACGCGGGTTGGTAATTCTAAATCACCCTTATGGCCCTCGTAATGCCCTAAGCTGCCGTAACCGGGGTCAGTAAACCAGATACTGCCGTCGGGATGTACGACGACATCGTTGGGCGCATTGAGCCTTTTGCCCTCAAAGGCATCGAGCAACACGGTGATAGACCCATCGATTTCTGTTCGAGTCACTCGGCGGCCGTGCTCGCAGGTAATCAAGCGCCCAATTCTGTCGCGGGTGTTGCCATTGGAATAGTTGGCGCCCTGACGAAAAACGTTCACCGAGCCATCGATTGCCGACCACCCCAAGATGCGATCATTCGGTATGTCGCTAAACAGCAGCCGTTGCTGATCGCCAAACCAAACGGGGCCCTCGGTCCAGCGGCCGCCTGTCCATAAACGTTCAAGCGCTGCACTGCCCAACACATACTGGCGAAACCGCGGATCTAATACCTCAACAGCCGGATCCGGATAACGCACCGGGCGATTCCAGTCACGATCCAACAAATAATCCATTTCCCATGACTCCCTGTTGATTGCTCAGCTAACATAGCGCGCGCAGGGCAGTTTCACCAATTATACGGGGCCACGTCATGATGACGGAGGAAGATAAATTTCGGTTCGACTTACAAGGTTTTCTTGTGCTGCCTGGGGTACTGAGCAGAAAAGAGTGTGAGGAGCTGTCAAAACTCAGTGATGCTGCCTGGCCCGCGCAACCCGAGGATCTAGGTCTAAGACGAACAGAAGCCATCACTCAATGGGGGCCGGATTTTTTGAACCTAATCGACCACCCGAAGGTACTACCTTATCTCATCGAGCTGATTGGACCTCGCCTGCGTGCTGATCACGACTACTGTATTTTTATGCAACCAGGCGCTTCGGGCCAAGATATACACGGCGGCCCTATGAGCTATGAGAGCGACCACTGGTACCATTATCAAGATGGCGTCATACGCAACGGATTAATGGTCGCAACTTGGGTGCTCCGCGATGTTGAACCCGATGACGGCGGATTTGTCTGCATTCCCGGCAGCCACAAAACGAACTTCATCAAGGCGGTTCCTCGTGAAGCTCTCAAACAGACATATCGACCAGACTACGTCATTCAACCATCACTGCGCGCGGGCGATGTACTGCTCTTCACGGAAGCTCTTATTCACGGCACGGCAACGTGGCGGGGTTCACAGGAACGCAGAGTGTTGCTGTTCAAATACAGTCCGCCCCATTCTAGTTGGGCCAAAGTCCCTTATGATCTTGATGACTATCCCAACGCATCACCTCAGCAGCAGCGGCTTATGGCGCCTCCCTCGGTTGAGGATCATGCCAAGGTTCTGAGTTAAACCGAGAGCTAGGCTAATCCGCAAACGACATGCCCTAACCTTTATCACGATTACCGTTTTTTTAGACACAGTCGGGTTTGGCGTCATCGTGCCTGTGTTGCCTGAGTTTCTTGTCTTGATTGGCGGCGTCGATTTCGCCGAAGCCTCTGCGCTCAGTGGCTACCTGATTTTCAGCTACGCGCTTACTAACTTTATGTTTGCACCGCTGCTTGGAAATTTGAGTGACGCCTACGGGCGCAAACCTTTATTGGTGCTTTCGCTTCTATTTTACGGGGCCGCCTATTTGTTGGCGGGTTTTGCTACGGCGCTATGGATGCTCTTCCTAGGACGGCTATTGACAGGTATTACAAGCGCAACCTACGCCATAGCCAACGCCCTTATTGCCGACGTCAGCACGACAAAAGACAAAGCCCAAAATTTCGGCTTGCTCGGGGTCGCCTTTGGCCTAGGTTTTATTGTCGGCCCAGCGCTGGGTGGAATCATCGGTGCTTGGGATTTACGCGCGCCGTTTTTCATTGCGGCGGGCCTAGCGTTTGTTAACACGCTCTACGGTTTGCTGTTCTTTTGAGAGACTCTCGAACCCCAGAACCGGCGGCCATTTGAACTTAAGCGATCTAGCCCTTGGGGAGCACTTGCCCAGCTACGCAACTATCCATTACTGATTGGCCTCATCTTTGCGGTTTTCCTGAACAACATCGGCCATCGCATTTGGCCATCGAATTGGAATTTCTACACCATCGAACAATTTGCTTGGACCCCACTAGACGTCGGCTTGTCGATGGCCTTTGTAGGGGTGATGTCCGTGATTGTGCAGGGTGGCTTACTGCGAATTGTCATTCCTAAATTTGGTCCCGTGCGCTGCGCTTACTTTGGCGTCACCGCTACCATCGCGGCGTTCATTGGAGTCGCCACCGCCGGCAGTGCCCAAGCACTGTATTTTTGGTACGGGGTCTCATCCTTAGGCGGGCTTGCAGGCCCGTCGATCAATAGCATCCTGTCGAATCAGGTAGCCGCAGATAGCCAAGGGGAACTGCAGGGAATTATGGCGGGCGTCAGCAGCATCGCCATGATCGTCGGGCCGCTACTACTCACCCAAACCTTTACCTATTTTACCTCAGAGAGCACGCCCGTTTACTTGCCCGGCAGCGCTTTCTGGGTTGCCGCTGCGCTAACGCTCGCTGCTTTGGCAATCTTTTACCAACAAATTCGCCGACTGCCCAATCCAGCAGGTTAGATTTATAGACATTGTTAAGCACAACCAGTTGGCCTGGGACATTCAGTCGGAACAAGCCCAGAGCCCATGGGTTCAACCGGTGAGCCTAGCTGAGATAAAGGCCGCAAAAGCGGGTGATTGGGAAGTCCTACTTACTCCCACAAAAATAGTACCCCAGGACTGGTTCGGCGACATACGAGGCAAAGATCTATTGGGCTTGGCGTCCGGCGGCGGACAGCAAGTACCCATATTTGCTGCGGCCGGAGCACGCGTCACGAGTTTTGACAACTCGGCAACGCAACTAGCCAAAGACCGACTCGTTGCTGAACGTGAGGGTTTGGAGGTTCGGTTTGAACAAGGTGATATGGCCGATTTGTCGCGCTTTGACGACGCAAGCTTTGATTTGATTTTTCACCCAGTCTCCAATGTATTCTCGGAACATATATTGCCCGTTTGGCAGCACTGCGAACGTATTCTGCGACCTGGCGGGCGCTTGCTGAGCGGGTCCATGAATCCTGATTTTTACCTCTTTGACCACGATGAACTCGAGAAGGGTGGGCCTCTGCAGGTGGCTTTCACACTGCCCTTTGCTGATAGAGAGCAACTGAGTACAGTGCAGCAACTGGTGCGACAAAAACGCGGCGAAGCACTGGAGTTTTCGCACAGCCTGCAAACGCAAATCGGTGGCCAGTTAGAAGCAAGGCTTTTCATAGCAGGATTTTATGAAGATCGCTGGGATACCCAAACCACACCGTTGAATGATTATATGCCGACCTCAATGGCAACCTTGGCTGTTAAGCCCTAACACCAACCCTTTGCACTGACAGAAGGAATCCCAATGGATCTAGGTTTAAAAAATAAGAACATCATCGTGACTGGCGGCACTCGCGGTATCGGGCTCGCTGCAGCAATGGCATGTGCAGCGGAAGGCGCCAACATATCTATTTGCGGCCGTACCCAAGAGAGTCTCGATGCCGCTATCACGGCGTTGAGCGCTCAAGGCACTCAAGTGCATGGCGCTATTTGCGATATTGCGGATCCAGAGCAAATCATAACCTACATCGCCGCAGCTGAGTCCGCGCTCGGTGGCGTGGACGGCTTGGTGAATAATCCCAGCGGTTTTGGCAATACCGACGACGAGGACAGCTGGGCACGCAGCATGGACATCGATGTGATGGGTGTTGTTCGGTGCACCTGGGCTGCTACACCGGCTCTTAAATCCAGCAAAGGGGCGATCGTCAACGTCTCATCTATCTCAGGGATCGGAGCCTCAGCAGGGTCTGCGGCTTACGGCGCCGTTAAGGCCGCAGTCATTCAAATGACGCAAACCCATGCGAAAAATATGGCCGGTGACCATATTCGGGTGAACTGTGTTGCCCCGGGCTCTATTGAATTCCCGGGCGGTATTTGGGACCAAGCCAAACAGCATGCTCCTGCTATGTATGACGGTGCTCTGGCCAGTATTCCCTTTGGTCGAATGGGAGAGCCTGAAGAAGTTGGTGAAGTTATCGCGTTCTTGCTATCCGCCCGGGCGTACTGGGTTACCGGTCAGACGGTCTCAATCGACGGCGGACAAAACCTATAGCCGACCTGACTGACTAAACAAAGAGCCCGCTGTTGCGGGCTTTTAGCACTTCGAAGCTAGATGCTATCCGCCTTTGCGCGGTGGCCACAACATAAGCATTGGCGTTCGCTTCATATACGCCTGATACTCGGGATCGTTACCCCAGCGCTTATTGCCACGACCTTCCAGCATTCGAACACCGCTGATCGCCGTTAGCAGCACGACAACCCAAATCAGCGACAACAGCAGGTAGATTTGGTTGCCAACCAAAGTCGGCACAGCGATGACGGCAATGCCAGCCCAAAGCAAAATCTCCCCAAAGTAATTGGGGTGACGCGACCAAGCCCATAGGCCAGTGGTGATAAATGCGTCGGCATTGGCGGGATCTTTGCGAAAAGCTGTCTTTTGCCCATCAGCAATCACTTCGATAGCGAACCCGGCACTCCACATGGCCAAACCCAAGTAGAAAGCTAACTCCGGATCAACCTTGTTTCCTGAGGTTATCGCCCCAAGGCCTGCGCTAACGGTGACAAATACCCAAGCGCCTTGCAGTGTCCATGTCATAAAGAATGTCGGGAATGAAACCTTGATCGTGCGGAAACGCCGATCTTCACCTGCGTTTTGAATACGGAAAAACAGGAAAGGCCCAAGCCTCAGAGCCCATATCAATACCAAGCCAACAATGACCAACGAACGGATATCGAAGGCCCCGCTGAGATAGCAGGCTGCCACCACCAAAACCATATACGTCAGTGAGCCGGTAAGGTCGAAAAAATGTTCGGTTTGCGCAAACCACGCATGGATAAAGATCAACCACTGCACGGCGAAAGCGAAGACACCACACCAAACAAAGACAGAAACGCCATCGTAAACAACCCCTTCGTCAGAACCTGCCCACGCCACAACGACCGCTAACAAGATAGCCCCAACTGAGCCCAAAATACCCACTATCCACTGCTGCATGTTCTCTCCTGATTTCTTCTCACAATCCTATACGTCCGACTTGAGCGGCCAGTGTTCACCCAAACTGCCTTCCTTCCATTGCGGGAATTTCGTCATCACCCCTGTGAACAATGGATCAACTAACCACTGATCCAACCATTGTTTTACCTGTTGCTGGGGTCGATTATCGAACCACTGTCGGTCTACCGACGCAAACTGGCGCACAAAAGGCATCAGGGCAAGGTCCAAAAATTGCGGTTTTCCGCCCAGTAGGAAAGCCGTCTGCCCAAGCTGGATTTCAAACTCTTCCAGCAGCCCTGCCGCCCGATCTCGGTGTTCATCTCGCGAACCCGAGGATTCTGTCCG
>CAJWZG010000104.1 GCA_913049565.1 uncultured Gammaproteobacteria bacterium | reverse complement strand
AAAATGAGGTGTGTGCAAAAATCTGCACAACCTGTGGATAACTTTCTGACTCCAAATTAGCCAACCGGTTCGCGGATATCATCTAAAGGTTTTACACACGTCTTCAATACCAGCGAAGAGCGTTTTCTACAGCAGAAATTAGCCTTACCCACAGTAATCTGGGTCCTCAACAAGCAACAACAAACACTCATATATATATATTTACTTAATTGACAGATGAAGCGACTGTTCATAGAATCGCCGGCCTCAAAAAAGTCACTCACATGACGTGAATTTTTTACCGCTAAAAACCGAGTAGGGCCATGAAAAGAACATTTCAGCCAAGTAATCTAAAGCGAAAGCGTACCCACGGCTTTCGGGCAAGAATGGCGACAAAGGGTGGCCGCCAGGTGCTTAATGCTCGACGAGCCAAAGGCCGCAAAAGACTTACTGTATAAAAGATCTAGACTATCGCGGCTTATCCTCGAACAGCGCGTCTATTGCGAGCCGACGAATACACTAATGTATTTAAAAACGGGCATTTCCTGCGCCGCAATGGTGTTGTAAAAACACGCTTTTGCGAAAATAAGGATACTACGCCAGCGCGCTTGGGGCTGATTGTACCTAAGAAAGGGAACCGTTTAGCAGTCAGACGTAATCGCATAAAGCGCTTGATTCGTGATCGCTTCCGTTTGGTGAGACACCGACTAAAGTTCGTTGATATCGTCATTCACGTTACTGGCTCTGTATCAGATGCGCAGCTCGCCGCTATCGTAGATCGCTGCTTCGAAGAGTTAGCCGCCAGTGCAGTTTAGAAGAGCTAGAGTGTATGGCATGTCCATAAATGGCACTTTACGGACTATTTGGAAATGAGCTCGCGCGCTGCAGTTTCAAAAGGCTTTTATCTAGCCAACCGCGCTTTGGTGAGCCTATTGTTAATGCTCGTTCGGCTATATCAGCTTACAATTAGCCCCTTTACACGGCCGCGGTGCCGTTTTCAGCCAACGTGCTCAAATTACGTAATACAGGCACTTCAGTTGCATGGATTAACAAAGGGTTTGTTGCTGAGCGCTAAACGGCTCGGTAAGTGTCACCCATTTAGTGACGGCGGCCTTGATCTAGTACCAAAACCCGAAGGTTGTGCGCCTTGTGGGCAAACGAATGACACATAGCCAGGGATTGAGTCGATGTTACCTCCTGAAATTCAAAGAATAGTTCTTCTAATTGGTATGGCAGCTGTTGCCTATCTGCTAATTCTTGCTTGGAACGAAGATATGGCGGCGGCCAAATCTCCTACTGTCTACAGCGACGCGCCATTAACATCGCCGCAAGCGAATGTGACACCCAGTCAAACAACGACCTTGAAAGAGTTTAGCGTAGCTGAAACCGGCATACCGCCTACGCCAGAAGTAGATGATTCGCTCGTTACATCAGAAAACGTAAACCCTAACCGCCTCCTGAAGGTCGAGACATCGGTGCTTCAAATTTGGATAGATCTCCTAGGCGGCGATATCGTGCGAGTTCAGTTACCGACTTACCCGGTCTCTTTGGATCAACCAGATACGCCGTTTTTGCTAATGGATAGGAGTGATTCCCACGTCTATGTAGCGCAAAGCGCATTAATTGGCCCTGACGGTATCGATCAAAGCGGACAACGTCCCCTATTTAGTGCTTCGGCAAACAAGTTAGTGCTTGATGATGGTGGAGACATCGTTTTGAGAGCCACCGTTGATGGAGCAAAAGTCACCAAGGTATTTTCGTTTGAGTCTGACAGTTATCTCGTTGGGATGAGATATGACGTTCAAAATCAAAGCCAGCAACCTAAGACCATGCGTTTACTCTCGCAGATTAAGCGCGATCGCATGCCGCCTTCGACCGATGAAACAGTGCCTCTTGCCCCATCTCCATATCTTGGTGGCGCGTTGACAACACCTGAAAATAACTACGAAAAAGTGGACTTTAACGATTTAGATGAAGGCGAGTTTAAGGCGAATACCCAAGGCGGCTGGATTGCGTTTTTACAACATTATTTTTTAACAGCTTGGGTAGCCCAACCCGATCAAACAACAAACTACCGAGCTACCAAAACAACGGATGGTTTTTATCTTTTTGGCTTCACTGGACCGAACCAAACAGTTGCTCCCGGACAAACGGGTAGTTGGCAGGCGGGCTTTTACGCGGGACCAAAAGATCAAGTGCAACTGGAAAAGATAGCGCCATATCTGAATCTTACTGTGGATTACGGTTTTCTCTGGTGGATCGCAATACCGCTCTTTAAAGCTCTCACCTTTTTCCATGATTTAGTTGGTAACTGGGGAGCTGCAATCATATTACTCACCCTGCTCGTCAAAGCGTTGCTCGCAGGATTTTCTGCCAAAGGCTATAGGTCTATGGCAAACATGAGAAGGGTGGCACCTGCCATGAAGCGCTTGCAGGAACGATATGCGAATGACCGAGAAAAACTCTCGAAAGAAATGATGGCCCTTTATCAGAAAGAAGGAGCAAACCCTTTGGGCAGCTGTTTGCCAATGTTGTTGCCTATGCCTGTTTTTATTGCTCTCTATTGGGTGTTACTGGAATCTGTAGAGTTGCGTCAAGCGCCGTTTATTTTTTGGATCAATGACCTTGCGGCAATGGACCCCTACTTCATTCTGCCGCTGCTTATGGGAGCGAGCACCTATCTGATGCAAGCAATGAACCCACAGGTCGGCGACCCAATGCAAGTACGGATCATGAAGCTGATGCCGATTATGTTCACAGTACTATTTTTGTTCTTCCCGGCCGGCCTAGTTTTGTACTGGTTGATTAACAACTTGCTGTCGCTGGGACAACAAACCTATGTATATCGAAAGGTCGATAAAGAGCAAGCAGCTAAGTCCAAGTAGCGAAATCCACCTTTTCATAGTGAGCGCAGCGCAGTGGCTGGATTAGATACTGATTTGATTTGTGCTATCGCCACTCCACCCGGTGAGGGAGGGGTCGGGATCATTCGTCTTTCAGGCGAAGCTGCCAGGCCTGCGGCTCAACAGCTACTTGCTACTGCGTTGCAGCCTCGAAAAGCCCACTACAGTCAGTTCACCTACGAAGGACAAACATTAGACGATGGTATTGTCGTCTACTTTCCCGGGCCTAATTCTTTCACTGGTGAGGATGTGGTTGAAATACAGGGGCACGGAAGTCCGTTTGTTCTGCAAACGATACTGCAAGTTCTTATCGATTTCGGCGCTCGCCTCGCTCGTCCGGGTGAATTCAGTGAAAGAGCTTTCCTGAATGGGAAATTGGATTTAGTCCAAGCAGAAGCGATAGCCGACCTGATTAGCGCGAAATCAAAATCCGCGGCACGCGCTGCGCGTGCATCACTATCAGGAACCTTTTCGAAACACATAACGAAACTTGCAGATCGATTATTAAAGGTGCGAATTGAAATTGAAGCAGCTATCGACTTTCCTGAAGAAGACATAGAAATACTAGCGCAGGCGCATGTTGCCGAAAATTTGACCAAACTAATCAGTGACGCTCATGGGCTATTAGTTCAAGCGGAACAGGGACGACGGCTGAGCCAAGGGATATGCGTCGCACTGGTTGGTGAGCCAAATGTAGGAAAGTCTAGTCTGCTGAACGCATTAGCAGGCGAAGAGGCCGCAATTGTCACTAACGTACCCGGTACCACTCGCGACCTGCTAAAAGTAGATGTTGTCGTAGAGGGAGTACCGCTGCGGTTGATTGATACCGCAGGCTTAAGATCAACCACCGATGAAGTTGAGCGGATCGGTGTAGAAAGAGCGCGGCAGCAGGCACTAGACGCGGATTACGTCGCCTTGATTGTTTCGTCAACAGAACTGATCAGCGCCATGGCATTGGCGGATGACGATGAGAAGCCTTACGTTTTAGATAAAGTGATCGCACAAACTCTCGACTACCAAAGCGAAAATCAACTATCGAAGTTAGCAGAACGCCTACACGTGGTTATCAATAAAAGTGACTTGGCGCAACCGGCCGTAAGTAGCAAAGCGGGCGGATCAGTTCATCTGGTGTCTGCGAAAACGGGCGAAGGTCTGCAGGAGTTTGCCACTTCACTTGTGTATAGCGGCTACACTGATAACAGTTCTACCGCTTTTAGTGCTCGTGCTAGACATGTTGATGCGCTATCAAAAACCATCGATTTGTTGCAGCAAGCTATGACAGCGTTGCATGAGAATGCAGGGCCGGAACTGGTGGCCGAAGATTGTTTGCTCGCTCATCAAACACTGGGAGAGATTGTCGGCACCATGACACCTGATGATCTGTTGGGAGAGATATTCGCGACCTTTTGCATCGGGAAGTAAGCCAGATCAAAGGCTTCCTTATAGATTCGACGCTTTCCTTCCCAACCCATCTCTCTATACTAATGGGCCTCGTTTAAAAGCCGTGTTCGCCTATGGATTTTCCAGAACATTTTGATGTCATCGTCATCGGTGGGGGACACGCGGGTACTGAGGCAGCAGCAGCAGCGGCCCGAATGGGATCGAGAACATTGCTGCTCACCCAAAACATCGAAACCATCGGCCAAATGTCGTGTAATCCCGCCATCGGTGGTATCGGTAAAAGTCATCTCGTCGCCGAGATTGATGCTCTCGATGGGGTGATGGCGCGCGCGACTGATCAGGCAGGCATCCATTTTCGTGTATTAAACGCCAGTAAAGGCCCTGCAGTTAGAGCGACTCGAGCACAAGCAGATCGAGCCTTGTACAAAAATGCGGTGCGCGAAGTATTGGAGCACCAGCCCAACCTTTCGCTATTTCAACAATCCGTTGTTGATTTGGTGGTTGAAGGAGATCGTGTTGTCGGCTGCGAAACCCAGATGGGCTTGGTGTTCCGCGCATCCAGCGTAGTGCTTACGACCGGTACCTTTTTAGGTGGCAAAATTCACATCGGTCATGAACAACACCCGGGTGGACGGGCCGGAGATGCCCCTGCCAATGCATTGGCGGAACGATTGAGGGCATTACCGTTCCGTGTGGGGAGATTGAAAACTGGTACTCCGCCCCGTATCGATGGCCGTTCTGTAGATTTTTCCCAACTGGAATATCAGCCCGGAGATAGCCCGCGGCCAGTTATGTCGCAGCTAAGTCGTCGAGCCGATCACCCCGAACAAGTGCACTGCCATATCACCTACACTAACGAAGCCACCCACAGCATTATTCGCGATAATCTGGCGCTTAGCGCGATGTATAGCGGCAATATTGAAGGTGTTGGCCCAAGATATTGCCCAAGCATTGAAGACAAGGTGGTGCGATTCGCCGACAGGAGCAGCCATCAAATTTTTATAGAGCCCGAAGGTCTTAACACCACAGAGCTTTATCCAAATGGCATTTCAACCAGCTTACCGTTTTCTGTACAGCTGGAGTTTGTCCGCTCCATGGTAGGATTTCACGACGCCCACATATCAAGGCCGGGCTACGCAATCGAATACGATTATTTTGATCCACGCGATTTACAGCATTCTCTTGAAACAAAGGCTTTAGCTGGACTGTTCTTTGCGGGTCAAATTAACGGCACAACGGGATATGAAGAGGCCGCGGCGCAAGGCCTCCTTGCCGGAATAAATGCGGCCTGCAAAGCACAGGGAAAACCAGCGTGGCAACCCCGACGAGATGAAGCCTATATCGGCGTAATGATTGACGACCTAATCCACCTAGGAACAACTGAGCCTTATCGCATGTTCACCAGTCGAGCCGAATTTAGGCTTAGATTGCGCCAAGATAATGCAGATCAGCGTTTGTTACCCAAGGGCTTAGAATTAGGTTTGATTGGCGACGAACGAAAATCCTTTTTTGACTCGAAGATGCGCAAGCTTGCCGCTGTTGGAAAAGATTTAGCATTAAAGAAAGTTTTTCCTGACACAGACTTATCTCGCGCGCTTGGCCTAAAACTTCGCAGAGAAGTGACAGTCGAAGAGTGCCTAAGGCGCCCGGAGATCAACGCGATCGATCTTGCCAGAGCGCTGCAGCTCGACATTGATGAGGAGATAGGTTTCAAAGCTCTAGAGCAATTTGAAATAGAGACCAAATACGCTGGATACATTAAGCGTCAAGATGACGAGATAGAGAAAATCCGCCGACACGAAGGCTTGCATATCCCTGAAGAGCTAAATTTTCTGCAGATCGACGGGTTATCTAATGAGCTACGCCAAAAACTTGACCACCACCGCCCAGATTCGTTGGCCCGAGCCGCGAGAATACCGGGCATGACGCCAGCGGCCCTATCCATATTGTTGGTGCATGCTAAGGCGCATAGCGCGGCGGTTGCATCCTGACAGGCCGGAGTTTACAGCTCTCTAAGGGTGCCGCAGTGATGGGGGTTGAGCTTAAGGAAAATCAAGCAGACCAACTTGCGAGTTACGGTGAGCTAATCGAAAAGTGGAACAGATCCGTCAACCTGGTGTCACGAGCGGATATTCGCCGATTGGATGCACGTCATTTGCTAGATAGCTTGGCTTCTCGCCCCTTTCTGGCCGGTAAAACGTTGCTGGATGTTGGTAGCGGCCCGGGTTTACCAGGCATACCCCTCGCCATTGCGATGCCTGAAACGACGGTCACACTTTGGGAGCGAATGTCGAAACGGATCCGATTTTTACAGATGGTTTGCCGGGAACTCGGCTTGCAAAATGTGCGCGTAGTTGAGCGTGATATGCAAGACACAGATCAAGCCGACAACACAGAATGCTTCGATACGATAGTTGCAAGGGCGGTAACACCCATAAATCAATTGTGGCCTTTGATGTCCGCGCGCTTATCACCGAAAGGACAGCTTATTGTCTATAGCCATGTGATCGCAGCAACAGATCAAATGGCCAGGGACGATGTCGATTTGAGGGGGGCAGCGATGCGAAAATCTCAATCACTTAATTTAAAAGAAGTGCCATATACCGTGCCTGGCATTGCCGCGACGCACTATTTGCAAATGGTTGCTAAATAGGTCCTAGGCACTGCAGCGGTCTCAAGCCGCTCTCTATATATCGGGTAATAATGTGAAGAAAATTATAGCGATTGCAAACCAAAAAGGCGGTGTTGGAAAAACAACAACCAGCGTTAACTTAAGCGCAGCGCTGGCCGGCTTAGGCAATACAGTACTGCTCGTAGACTTGGACCCACAAGGCAACGCGACCACTGGCAGCGGAGAGGACAAGCAGGAACTCATTGTTAGTAGCTACGATTGGCTTATGGGCGAAGCGGCCCTTGAGGTCGTTCGTAAGACAACGGTCGGTGGCTACGATTTGCTGCCGTCTAACATCGATTTAACAGCCGCGGAGGTTGCGCTTTTGCAAGTAGAGCGGCGCGAATTTGTCATGGATACGAATTTTAAAAACAGCGCCACAGATTACGATTACGTGATCATCGACTGTCCGCCGTCATTGAACATTCTGACCGTGAATGCGTTGGTTTCGGCGACTGGAGTGCTGGTTCCCATGCAGTGCGAGTACTACGCACTGGAGGGATTATCAGCGTTGCTGGATACAATAGAAGGTATACGAGCCAGTGCTAACCCTGAGCTGCAAATCGAGGGCTTGCTGCGCACTATGTACGACGCGCGCAACTCGCTTAGTCGTGACGTATCTCGCCAGTTAATTCAATATTTTGGCGAAAAAGTTTACAGAACCGTGGTGCCGCGCAACGTACGATTAGCCGAAGCTCCAAGTCACGGTCTGCCGGTGATGATGTATGATCGCGGCTCTAGGGGATCGCTGGCGTATCTTGCGCTTGCTAGTGAAATGCAAAAACGGCACGTAATGCCAAGCAAGCTAGCGCGGCCTGAGAAAGATTCAATCGGTTAGGCAGTTGTCCCTCCGGTTAGCTAGCCGACTACTGTTCATGGAAAAAGAATGAGTAAATCGCGATTGGGCAAAGGCCTTGATGCCCTGCTTTCAACCACAACCCAAAAGCGCGCGAGCCGGTCTGTTGCCGATGCGTCAACGCAAAGCGAGGCTCCAGCGACACAAGGGTTTAATGCGCTATTAGACGTGGCGGTAAAGGATATTGTTCGAAGCCCTTATCAGCCTCGAAGACACTTTGATGAAACGGCTCTTGAAGAGCTAGCAGCGTCGATTCGTAAGCGGGGGGTACTGCAGCCTATAGTGATTCGAACACGCGCCCAAGGCGGCTTCGAACTGATAGCTGGCGAGCGACGATGGCGAGCAGCTCAGCTAGCAGACCTCGCGAGCGTCCCCGCTATCCGCAAAGAGGTGACCGATAAAGAAGCATCAACTATCGCTCTTGTTGAAAACATTCAAAGGGAAGAATTGGGCATTCTCGAGCAAGCGATCGGGCTAGAGCGGTTGCGCCACGAGTTTGAACTCACCCAGCAGCAACTAGCAGATATTGTAGGTAAATCCCGTGTCTCGATTGCAAATAGCCTCCGCCTGCTGAAATTGGGTGTTCTGTCACGATCATTACTGGAGGCAGGGTCGATAGATGCTGGTCATGCCAAGGCGTTGCTGGGGCTCGCCGGAGTATCTCAGGATCAAGCCGCTGAGCGAATTGTTCGAGACGCCTTATCGGTGCGAGATGCTGAGCGACTAGTGCGGCGTATGATATCAACCGATGAACAGCCGACGAAAGCGCCCAGGGGCGATGACCCCGACGTTCAGGCATTACAGCGCCGCTTAATGGATCATTTGGGAGCAAGTGTTCATATTCGTCAGAAAACAAATGGTGGCGGTGAGATGGTCATCAAGTATGCCAGCCTCGAAGAGCTAGACGGAGTACTACGAAGGGTTAAGTTACCCGAATGATATTTCCTATAAATGCAATTGAATGGCGTTAAGCCCGTCTCTATACTACGCGCCGCCGAGAGAATCAGAATGAAACAAAGTCTGGCTGACAGGACACTCACTGAGAGTCCGTGGGCGGTTGTCAAAAAGCAGCTTTTGTTGGGTGGGATGGTCGTCACTTTAGTGAGTGGCACAGTTAACTCATCGTCTGGTCTGAGCGTTCTTGCTGGCGTGCTTTGCATCTGTGTACCGAGCGCCTACTTTGCTTGGACTAGTCAGCACACGCTCGTGGGTGCGCGTATTCTCGTTCACGGCGTGTTGAAAGTAGCGGGCACTGTCATGCTGATGGCCGTGGTCTTGGAATCCGGAACTGTTAAAGCCCCCTGGTTTTTGCTGGGGATCGTTATGGGTCAGGGAGCGTATTTTTGGGTGTTAGTAAGTGGATCTAGTGATCTGTCGCTTTCGGAAGAAACGGTTCGAAAAGTAGCCCACCAAAAGCCCAACGAGCAAAATTAGGAACACACAGACGCGATGAGCAGCGGCACAAAAACAACAGCAGATTACATTACGCATCACCTAACGAAC
>CAJWZG010000103.1 GCA_913049565.1 uncultured Gammaproteobacteria bacterium | reverse complement strand
GTGGTTTTGAAATCCATCGGGAAAAACAAAAAAGAGTCCTGAATCGAGCATCGACAGATCAATATGCTGCCCCTCGCCCGTTTTTTCGCGCACGTAAAGCGCACAGGTCACTGCCTGACAAGCGGTGTACGCGGTGATCTTGTCGCAAATCAGTGTCCGAAAAAACGCAGGCTCCTGCTTTCCTTGAGTCGCGGTCAAACCCGCTTGAGCCTGAATGATCGGGTCATAAGCTGGGGCACTCCCCAATGGGCCTTCTTTACCGAACCCGGAAATTGCAGTGTAGATCAGCCGCGGATTTAGCTCTCTCAAGGCGTCACTCCCCAGATTGAGCTTATCCATAACCCCCGGACGAAAATTGTGAATAAAGATATCCACCTGCGGTATCAACTCGCGAATCAACTGCTGACCTTCCGTTTCTTTCAGATTTACTCGAATCGAGCGTTTTCCGCGATTGCAGTTTGCAAACAATGAGGAGATCCCGCCCTTGTTTGCTCCGATGTAACGCATCGGATCTCCAACATTCATCGGTTCTACCTTGATGACTGTCGCCCCTTGCTCGGCCATCATCATGGCGGCAAAAGACGCCGTGATCATGGTCGAAAACTCCAAAATCGTTACCCCTTCCAATGGTTTCATGGCTCCCCCTAAAATATTGTGATGGCTGCATCAGCCTTTTAAATTAAAGCTTTGTGACTCCCTAAAGCTCCGCTGATCTGACTAGACCTTAGCTGACCTCACTTGGCCTATAGTGACCTGATCTATCCTGACCCAGCCTGCCTGGGCAGCCGTAGGGTCGCCAACAGTCCAATCAAACTCGTGGCGGCGCACAACAAAAACACCAGAGTAAACGACCCTGCCGTATCGGCAATCCACCCACCAATCGGCGGCGAAATAGTCTGCGCGATCCCAAACACAAGCGTCGCCGCTGCGAAGCTCGCCCCATAATCTTGCGCCGAAGCATTTTCTACCACAAACAGGGTTATCAAGCTCGGCAGCGCGCTAAACAAGAAGCCAATGCCGATACAGGCAAGCCAGACGGGCAAGGGGATACCGCTCAATACGACAACGGTAAACACAGGCCAAAGACCAAAGGCTAATGCGAGAACAAAGCGCACCCCGAACCTCTGGGCTAAGGTTGTCAAAAGCGGGCCACCAAACACCATGGCAACGCCCATAACCGAAAAAGCCATGGACGCGTCTGCCGATGTCCAGCCGCTATCGTCTTCAAGCCGGGTAGTAAGAAACCCCAAAAATAGGAGGTACATAAATCCGAAGCAGCCATAGGCAACGGTGAGGGGAAACCAACCAGGCATTCGCTGCAATGCTGTAAAGCCACCGATGCCGCCCCCACCATTGGGCTGAGCTTGATGGTGGCGCACCAGCAAAAAGACCAGAAGCATGACAATAACGCCGAAGAAAAACTGCACTTGATAAACGTCGGCCCACGCAGCGTCGCCTCCGGACGCGCGTAAATTACCGCTTACCCCGCTAACAAACATAATGCCGAAGCCAATACCCGAACCCATTAGCCCCACCGCTAATGGCCGTTTGCTGGCAGGAATAGCATCGGCTGCGATAACGGGTGCGGGTATCCAAAGCAAGGCACCACCAACACCTGTGACGCTCAAGGCAAGACCAAGCATAAGAGGCGAGCTACTCAGGCTAACGCCGCACAAGCCAATTACAACCAGCACCATACCAAGTCGCATCATGCCAAGCAGTCGATAACGGCCGGCAAGCCATGACACCAACAAAGTACCGAGTAGATAAGCGCCAACATTGGCTCCGCCGATCATGCCTGCCACGGTATTGCTTATACCGAGGTCGTCGCGCACTGCCGGCAACAACACGCCATAGCTGAAACGGCCAAAGGCATGACCAACCGAGGCGGAAACTGCAATCAGCGCGACTACCACCCATCCGTTTACCGCAGGAGATTTCCCCCTAAATCGCTGCTCTGAATCGGTCATCGGCTCTATTACTTCTTATTGTTTATCGACAGACGCCTATGGCAAACAAGCCTAACAGCGCTTATTTTTTCTTGCCAAATCCCGCAATTCGCTCGGCCATATCCGGGCCGGTACCCGCACCGTTGTAGACCTCATAGGCAAGCCCTTCAGTCAGACTCATGCCATCTGTGCCGTTCAGCAGCGCCTTATAGCCGCGTAACGAATGCCAGGAGTTTTGCAGCATTTCTCGACAATAGACGATGACCTGCGCTTGAAAGTCTTGGTCGGCAAACACCTGCACCACTAGCCCCATGGCCAAAGCGTCCGCAGCTAGATATGTGCGCGCTGTTAGCATCATTTCCGTTGCCTTAGCATTACCGATTTTGCGCGGCAAACGTTGGCTGATACCCCAAACCGGCTGCAGTGCCCATTTCCCATGAGTGTCCGCGAACTTGGCGTTCTCACTGGCGACAATAAGATCACCCGCTAAGGCCAGTTCCAAGGCCCCGGTGTAACAGTGACCGTGTACGGCACTGATGACGGGCTGGGGTAGCTGGGTCAATGCCTCAATCACCTTGGCCTGAAAATTAGGTCTTGGCAGCTTTTCGCCAGCGGCAATATCGCCCAGGTCATGCCCCGCTGAAAAACATCGTCC
Source organism: uncultured Gammaproteobacteria bacterium (assembly GCA_913049565.1). The sequence continues at coordinate 6,729 of CAJWZG010000103.1, read as the reverse complement.
AGCGCCTATGATGACCACGCAACCAATCTCGTCAGGATGATCTGCGATATCTTGGACGTGCGCGTAAAGCTCTTGAAACAAGATGACATTCAAGGCGTTCAATTTATCTGGTCGATTTAATGTCAGCTGCGCGATACCGTCTATGTCTTCTCGTTTTACCAAATCATTCATAAGAGCCTCGCTATTTTGCGTCAGTAGTAAACGGTGTGCCGTCGAGATGCAGCATGATGTGATTGGCCAACGCAGCCTTGCGGTGACGGGAGGCAGACTGAAAATCTGGTGCCGTTAGCATCTGGATGAAAGCACCGCGTGTAGGGAACACCATAATCGCTGCGGTATCGCAGTCGAGGTTGTCTGGACCAATCATCACTTGATCGACGGCAACGCTAAAAGCCACATGTCCACCCAGCGCAGCGATCTTACCTCCCGCCTCTGCCGCATAGGCGGCATAAGCCTCAGGGCCAGTAACGTCTCCGGCAGGCGTGCCATATTCAGGGTCATCGGGTTGATATTGAGCACGCTCGTTAAACCAAAACAGGTTAAGCGCAGCAACAGGGGCATCCATGTCGCCTTGCATTAACTTGGCGGCTTGTTCATCAGTCGGCGTATGGTATTGATCCATTTGTTTACTCCTAAACAGAGACTCCACCATAGCGCGATCTCGACTACCGGCGCACCCCGGGTGATTCCAATACCAAACCTCGTGAACGCCAAACCAAGTAAAGCTCGAGCGCCAGATAGGCTTCGGAACCAATATCTTGAGTCTGCGCACGCACCCCACTTTCACAATCTTGTAAACGCCTGTGCAAGGAACCAAGACCCTGCCACTCGAGTCGGTAGGCGGGAAAACCGTTGGGCTGGCCTTGACTGAGCCGATCGCCGCGCAGCATCTTGCCCCAAGATTCGTCGTGGCATTGATAGCACGCTAAGTTGAGCTGGCCGCGCCGCTCAAAAAAATAGTCTTTACCGCGTTCAAACCAAGGCTCGGCGTCTTCAGTGATCGAAATATTAGTGGCCATGTCTTGAGATCGCGACGTCACGAAACTGCTTAAGGCCAAAAACGCTTGGCTTTCATCAGCAAATCTAGGCAGTTGCTGATGAGTTACTCGGCACAAATTGATACGCCCTTCGAGATTCACTAACGTTTGCGCTCGCTGATCGTAACGAGGGTATCGCGTCGCTACGCCTGTCATTGCCTCTGCACTATGACAACTCGCACAAGAGCCTGCGCCTATGTCGTCACTAAAAGCCTCGGCACCCGCGGTCACCCACAGGTAACCGGGATTAGCGAATTCGTCGTCCTGCATGGCTTGGGTTTGCGGAGTAAGAAAGTGATAACCCGACAGTGGATTGTCGATGGGCGGCTGCGATACCTGCATCTCTATAATTGCGTCGTTTTTCAGGGCGTCTGCGTAGCTCCAAGAGCTCGCCAAAGCAAGAACCAACCCTAGGATTAACTGCTGGCACATCGCTTTATTCAACAACCAGCCTTGCTTGCTTGCTCCAGCGCTGGCCAGATTGATCTACCCACTCAAAATCCAGCGTACCGCTTTGCTCCGCGCGCATATGAAAACTCAATAGCGGGTTTGCGGCGACGCCTGGGTGAAATTCAGCTTTGAAGATGGTTTCACCCTGCAGGCTACAGCGAAAGTGTTTGATAATGTCTCGCGGAATGCGTTCTCCAAAGGCGCCTCGCCGATAACCCGACTCCATAGCATGTTGGATCATTACCTTGATCTCGACGACTTCACCCGGTGCCGCTCGCTCTGGGACTGACAGCCGTATCGTGGGTTGATCGTTCATATGACGCAGGCCGCCAACGTGACAATGCTATGGTCGTAGCCTGTCCAAAGGGTACCGTCGTTCATCTCAGCCACCGCGTAAATGCGCTGGGAATCGGCCAAGCGAACGCGGGTATTGACCCTAGCCAATCCAGCTAGCGGGCCCAAATCGAACTGCGCGATTACCGCCAAAGGATTAGCCTCAGACACCACAACCAGCCGACGCACATGATCCTCACGAGTCATAGGGCTATCGACTTCCACCGCCACAGGAACCGAATAACCATTTTCTGAAATTGCCGGCACGATAACTTGCACTTTGCCAGCCTGCACAGTTCGGTTAGGTCCGAATACCTGGGCAATAGCGGTAGCAACTTGCCGTCTGCGAGCTTCAGATTCGGCGGCAACATGCGGTGCCCCAAGGGCGATGGGTAGGGTCAGCGCGCCCTGCAAAAATTGCCTTCGCCGTAGTTTCATCTTCACTTTGCTGTGCTCCCCAACTGCGCCAAGTAGGCTACCAAGTGTTCGACCTGGGTGCCGCTTAATGCTGTCTTGCCTTGATATTTTTGATCAACCTGATGCAAGCCCTCGCTACGATAATAGGGCGGCATGATGGTCTGCGGATTAAGGATAGAGGCATCAGCTATGCGCAGGCGAATCTGCTCTACGCTTAAGCGGTCACCGATACCGCTCAATGCTGGCCCTAGGTTGCCTTGAAAGGGCGCGTCCAAACCGTTGACTTGATGACACAGCACACAGTGTCCGCCATTGCGCGAGACAAAAATTTGCCGACCTAGCTCCGCCGATGCTGATGTTTCGCTCAGAGGTGTTGTGATGCCGTCACCCACAATAGTCGGCCTTATCTGCACTCCTATATCAGCAAATACGAAGAGACTCAGGCACATGAGCACACTGACGCCTGCGATCTTCAACCGAATGCCTCTCGAGTAACGGCGCGAAACCAGTCCGCCGCATGGACAGCCTCTTGAGCGCGCAACCCGGGCTGGGGCTTTAGTGGACTTGCCCCACCCGCAGCCCCAATTGAGGAAAATTCTCCTTCTTCGGTTCGATAAGCCCCGGCGATTGATATCGCTTGATTAGGGCTCAAGTAGGAATAGCAGGTATTGGCCAGTATTGAAGTCCTCGGAGTCATGCCGCGAAACAACCGCACTAAAGCAATCGCGCAAACCTTTGCTTGCGCATTTGCGGCAAATGCTGACTTCGGCATCGGTGTCGCAATCGCTGCATCACCAATGACATGAATATTTTGCTGCCGCGATTCAAAGCTTATGCTGTCCACCGGACACCAACCCGAGCTATCTACAACACCTGCCATGTGAGCAATTTCACCTGCTTGCTGTGGCGGAATAATGTTCGCTACATCGGGCTGATAGGTATCAAAATCCGTGTGTACGCGCATGCTCGCAGGTTCAACTCGAATGACACGGCCATCGTTAGAAGCGCTCTGCCAGCAGATCGTCTCGCCATATAACTCGCGCCATGCTTGCTGAAACAGCGTCTGCTTTGAAAAACGATCGTTGCTATCGAGTATGACGATTCTTGCCTCGGGCTTCGCCAGCTTAAAGTAACTGGCCATTAGGCTAGCGCGCTCATACGGCCCAGGCGGACAGCGATAAGGAGCCGCGGGCACACTAATGATCACCAACCCATCGTCTGGCATTGCCTCTATCTGGCGACGCAGTAAAGTCGTCTGCGCACCCGCCTGCCAAGCATGAGGCATCCTAAGCGCACCCTTTTCGGAGTAACCATTTAACTGTTCGAAGTTCAGCTGTACCCCTGGGGCTAGCACTAGCCTATCGTAAGAAACGGCTGATTTATTCTGCAGCTTGACGACTTGCTTCACGGCGTCGACATCGACAGCGTAGTCATAAATCACATCGACACCGCTCTCAGCCAGAGCTCGGTAGTCAAACATTTGCTCTGTAAGCTGACGTTGTCCCGCCAGTACGAGATTGCTCATGGGACATGCGACATAGCCCGACTGGGCTTCAATCAAGGTCACACTTAACTTTGGCTCGAGGGCTTTTGCAAACTTCGCCAAGGTTGCACCGGCAAAACCTCCACCGACGATCACCAGCCGGCCTAGCGAAGGTCGAGCTATAGCAAGATCGGGTAAAAAGGGAACTGCTGCAATAGCGGCAATAACCCGTCGCCTGCGTAATCCGGTCATGGGGTTTTATCTTGCTGAGCGATCACCTGAGCAATACCGCGAATCTGTGTCTCGCTGTAGGCGTGTATCAATCGATGCATCGCGCTTTCACCTTTGGCCTGCTGCAAAATCAGCATTTGTCGCTCAAGCGCTTGGGCATCGCGGACTAAAGCCGGCACCTCTTCGCCAGAGCTTCTGCCATGACACCCAGAGCATACTGCCGCATGACTGGCGCTTTGGCTCAGTGCGTTGGCTGTTGCTTGAGCATGGCCAGCGATGGCCAGCCCAAGTGCAAGTAGCGGCAGGATCCTTCCATGACGCCTCACAGGTTAGGCCCGAAGGCTTTGATCCTTCATCGGCAATTGGCGAACACGCTTGCCGGTTGCGGCAAAAATCGCGTTCAACACTGCTGGGGCTGCCACGCCGATTGTGGGTTCGCCCACACCTCCGTAGAAACCCCCAGAAGGCATGACGATCACTTCCACCTTGGGCATGGAGGCAATCTTCATCGACGGATAGGTATGGAAGTTATCCTCTTGAATCTCTCCGTTCTTCAGGGTGTTTTCGCTGTATAGAGCAGCAGACAACCCATACACAAAGGATCCTTGAACCTGAGCCTCGATCTGCTGCGGATTCACGGCAATACCGCAGTCTGTGGCCGCTACGATACGGTGCATGTCAAGGTTGCCATCGTCGTCAACTGTCACTTCTGCGCAGGCGGCAACATAACTACCAAACGCGTGCAGTACCGCCAAGCCACGGCCCATACCATCATCGTTGCCCCATCCGCCTTGTTCCGCCACCGCTTGCAAAACGGCCGCGCTCTTGGGTTGGTTCTTCATTAACGCCAAACGAAACTCTAATGGATCGCGACCAGCGGCGTGGGCCATCTCCTCAAGGAAACACTCCATGTATATCGTGTTTTGATTAACGTTAACGCCACGCCAAAACCCAGGCCGAATCGGTGGATTTCGCATAGCGTGATCAACCATAACGTTGGGGATGTCATAGCAGATGGAGTGATCATCCATAGCAGGATTTAGACCTGCCTTAATAACACCTTGGAACTGTAGATAGTCAGCCCCCTCAACCAAAGCATGTGGCATCAACCCCGCTAAAATCGATTGGCCCGAAATACGCATATGCAACCCTGTCAAGTTGCCATCGGCGTCCAACGCACCCCGCATTTTCGCCATAGTACTGGGGTGAAAAAAGCCGTGTTTTTGATCTTCTTCGCGAGACCATTGCAGCTTGATAGGTGTCCCCGGGAACGTCATGGCAATTTTTACGGCTTGATGGACATAATCGCCAGCACCGCGACGACCGAAGCCACCGCCTAGGATCGTTTTGTAAACCTCGCACTGGCCCAAGGGTAGTCCAGACGCCGCAGATGCTGCCGCAAGTGCCGCCTCACCGTTTTGCGTCGGGCACCAAACCTCGCAGCGGGCTTTAGTAAACAGTGCGGTTGCGTTCATGGGTTCCATGGGAGCGTGGTTTTGTGATGGGCACTTATAAACCGATTCGACGGTAGTTTCCGCGGACGCAAAAGCGGTTTCAATATCACCGCCCCAGTTACCGGTGAAGGCTTCGTCTGCAGTCAAACCCTCTTCGAGCATGGCAGTAAGCGTCGCGTCGTCGTAACTTGCATTGGGACCAAGGTCCCATTTGATCGGGAGCTTTTTCAGAGCCGATTGCGCTTGCCACCAGGTATCCGCTACCACCGCAACACCATGGGTGCCTTCATCAGTGGTCACCGCTAATGCACGTTTAACTCCAGGCATACTGCTAATCGCACCCTCATCGAAGCTCACCAACTTTCCGCCCATAACGGGGCAATCCATAATGCTAGCGCACAACATATTAGGAAGATTGATATCAGCTCCGTAAACGAGCTTGCCAGTCAACTTATCGGCCGTATCCAATCGCTTTAATGGTTTACCGGCAATATGCCAATCTGCCGGGTCGCGTAAGTTCACTTTCGCCGGTACCGGCACTTTGGCCGCCGCCGCGGCAACTGCGCCGTATGTTGTGGTACGACCCGAAGGGCCATGAGTGATCACACTGTCAATTGCCGAGCAATCTGATGCTTTGACACCCCATCCGTCTGCTGCGGCTTGTACCAACATCAGCTTTGCTGCGGCACCGCCCTCGCGGACATATTGATGGCTTGCGCGCAACCCGCGACTTCCACCAGTGGAGTAATCACCCCAGACGCGCTCGCGCGCAACGTTTTGTCCCGGCGTTGGAAATTCGTAAGTAACCTTATCCCAATCACAATCAAGTTCTTCTGCTACCAGCTGAGCCAAACCGGTAAGCGTGCCTTGCCCCATTTCAGACCGGGCAATACGAATTGTAACGGTATCATCCGTAGCAATATGGACCCACGCATTGACCTCTTCGAGCGACGCTGCCGATGAAGCCGCTGGCCGTGTGGTCATACCTAGAGCCAGCCCAGCCCCCAAGGTCGACGTCGTTACCAAAAATCCGCGCCGAGAAACATTAAAACCACTCGTTGCGCCGTCTGCTTTGCTGGATTCGAAAATCTTGTTCACGCCAGTTCTCCCTTCGACTTGAGAACTATTTCTTTCGCAAGATGCACACCATCGCGAACTCGCTGGAAGGTACCGCATCGGCAGATATTGGTGATCTGACTATCAATCTCAGCATCGCCGGCATCGGGAGTTGCATTCAACATACCGGCCACAGCCATAATCATGCCGGGTTGGCAGTAGCCGCATTGAGGAACGCCGTGTTCTATCCAGGCATCCTGCAGTGCAT
>CAJWZG010000102.1 GCA_913049565.1 uncultured Gammaproteobacteria bacterium | reverse complement strand
ATCTCTTCGTCAACACTAAAGGAGCCAGGTACTGGCGCTACGACAAAGAGCTGGACTGTTGTGGGTGAAGTTTTCCTACGTGAACTCGTCGCTGGCCCTGACTCGAATGTGAGTGACTTTTTCGGGGTCTCCTCACTTACAGACCGCGCAGCCTAAACAGTGAAACCGCTGGCGATGCTGAACACAGCGCAATTACTCACCTTGGTTCTACCCATGGCACCAGGACGTTTGAGGCACGACTCCCGATCTAGTGCCGGCAATTGCGGAGATAGTCCGACGAAGAGTTTTAGACTTCGATTCGCGCCACTTTGCATTTCATTTTGGAAGCTTTGGCGGCCCCTTGAACGTAGAACGGTGTGTTTATACGTACCCGTTCGGCTGGAATGGATAGCGTTAATTCCGAGCCAGACGCCAAGGTCTCAGAAAAAGCAGCAACTGAACATAACTTGGAAGTTCATCTCAATAATGCGTCGCTCGAGAATAACTTGGCCTTCAAGGATCCTACGAACAACTAGAATCGGCCATGCTAACCATCGATGTGTTTTTCCACTTGAACCAAACAGGTGTGAGCAGTTGGTCCCTGCGCTAACTGAGATGTGCCCTTGTCGCGTGTTAATACATTGGGATTGCCGTTTAGTTCCAGTCCTGACTCTGGACATGGCTTAAACCAGGCTCCAGTTGGTAAAATTACCGTGTCAATTCGCTGGCTAATATCAATCGCTAGACCTGCCAAACAGGCCCCGCGGTCATTAAACACTCGCACCACATCTCCAGCATTTAACCGTCGAAGGGCAGCGGTTTTAGGATGCATCGTTAATACTTCTCTCCCATCGATTTTACCCGCCTGACTATACTCACTCTGATCAAGTTGGCTGTGCAGTCGACGTTTGGGCTGCGGCGACAAAAGGTGGAGGGGGTAACGGAGACGATCCGTCTCCCGCCACTCCAGCGGTTCTAACCAAGTGGCGTGCCCGGGGCCGTCTGTATATCTAAAGCTCGCAAGGGTTTTCGAATAGAGTTCTAACTTTCCTGAGGGCGTTTTCAACCCAAAACGCTCAGGATCCTCACGAAAATCGGCTAGCCAATCTCGATCCCGTGGTTCGTCTGGCAACCGATAAACGCCAGACGCTTGCCAGCTTTCAAATGTGGGAAGTTCAAACCCTTGCTGCTTTGCCAGATCGTTCGACCGGTCCCACATCCCCCTCAGCCACTCATCCTCGCTCTTATTTTCCGTAAATTCTTCATACAGGCCGAGCTTTTGAGCTAACCCAGCGAATATCTGATGATCAGAACGTGCATCAAATTGCGGGGCCAGCGCCTGCTCCATGTAATGCGCATAAGGATCATGGCTTGAGGCACAAATATCGGCGCGTTCTAGTGAGGTTGTCGCAGGAAATACGATGTCGGCCCACTGCGCAACAGGCGTCCACCATGGCTCATTTACGATTACCGTATCAGGGCGGCGCCATCCTTTGACCAGACGGTTAAGATCTTGATGGTGATGAAATGGATTACCGCCTGCCCAATATATGAGTTTGGTTTCAGGGTATTCGATGCTTTGCCCGTCGTACTGAATCTCTGTACCGGGATTAAGCAACATGTCTGCGATTCGGGCCACTGGTATGGCAAAGCCAGTGGGGTTCCTACCTTTTGGAAACGTGGCCCAGTTGAACCGTTTGTAATTAGTGCCAACAAACGCCTCGGCACTGTACCCAAAGCCGAAGCCTCCGCCTGATTGCCCTATTTGACCTAACATCGCAGCTAATGTTGCAAGCATCCAATAGGGTTGTTCGCCATGATCACCGCGCTGCAATGCCCACGCCGCGGTGAGAAAGGTCCTCTTTTGAGCCATCTTTATTGCTAACGCCTCGATATCATCAGCGCCTACATCACAGATGTTTGCAGCCCATTGGGGCGTTTTCGCAATGCCGTCCTCAAAACCCAGAAGATATGCCCTAACCTGTTCGTATCCAACGCAATGCGAACTCAGAAACTTTACCGCTGTAAGACCTTTAGCTTCTAGCACGTAGGCTAACCCGAGCATAAGCGCCACATCGGTTCCGGGCACAGGCGCCAGCCACGACGCGTTCAGTTGGGGGTCGACATCCTGAGCAACCGGCGAAATATTAATGAACTCAACACCCGCCTCCTGCGCGCGACGTAAATCTATTCCTGTTCGATGTTCGGTTACCCCACCGTAGGCAACCTGCGCGTTTCGTTCAGGCAGGCCGCCAAAGGCCACAAATAGCTCAGTATGCTCGACCACACTTTCCAGCGTGGTTTGTTGCAACTCCATCTGAGGCCACGGTGCAATGATATGAGGCAAAATTACTTGAGCTGCAGCAGTGCTGTAGGAGTTCATCGCACGCGTGCAGCCGCCCATCAGATTGATAAAGCGGTGCAGTTGGGATTGAGCGTGATGGAATCGACCCGCGCTCGCCCAACCGTAGGAGCCGCCAAAGATGGCCGTATTTCCATGGATCTCGGCCACGCGCTTCAATTCTGCCGCTGCCAGCTCAAGGGCTTCATCCCATGGAACATCGCAAAACTCATCAACACCGCGCTGGCTACGACCCCGATCTTTTGCCTCTAACCAACCTCGTCGAATCGCCGGTCGTCGAATACGAGTCGAGTGCTGAATGCCATCCACGAGCGTTTGGCCAATCGGCGAGGGTTCTGGGTCTTGTGCAACTCCTCGCACTTCGACGATCTTTTCTTTATCGACACAAACTTCAAAGACGCCCCACTGAGTGGCATTTCTAAACCATTTCATGAGCCAAACCTATATCGCAGCTTGACCGCAAACTGTTCAGCAACAGGGTCGCTTAGCGCCGAAGAAAACAGCTCGTCGAATGTTTCGCGAATCACTTCTTGGCGCCCGTTGGCCGTATAAACAACGAATAGATCTGACAGCGGTGCTATCTCCCAGCGGTAACGCAGCTGCAGCGATAAATTTGAAATCGCAAAGTCATCGCTGCGCGTAACACTGTCATCGACCGGAACCAAGGAACCCCCGCTTATCCGTAGCTGGTAGTTTTGTACGCGTTTCGCTCTGATTCCTACCCACTGACCGGAAAGCTTGAATTGGTGTTTGGCATTCGGAAAATACTCCAGCCGCACTTCGGGCCGCCACTCATGTGCGTTGTAGGTAGCGAAATCTATGCCGTCTTGCCAGAGCAGCCATCCAGCGCGATCTTTGTAACCAATCCGCAGACTTGCGCCTATATTGTCGTAAGGTCGCCAGTTAAGATTAAACGCGGTCGTTACCTGTACTCCCCCCAAACTCTCATTTTCTCGATGTAAATTGATTTCATAGCTAAGAGGTTTTGCACGGTCACTTCGATATCGAAGGGTGAGGCGATCTCGGTCGCCTAGCCGGTAGCTGCCATTTCCGCGGCTGTCAAAATCTTCGTCGCGGGATGGGAAAAACGCGGCACCGATACGCAATTCGTCTCTGCCAAGAAAATCTACTTCAGCATCAAAGCCAATGGCCTTCCGCACGTACTCTCCTGCGCTGTTACGCTCCAGACGGAACCAAGAGGCTGCATACGTTTTGCGATATTTCGGCGAGTCTGAGCGTGAAATTTCGTACCTACCGTTTGCACCCCGCAAATCATTGCGCTGTAAGTATCCAAGATCGTTAATATTCAAATACTTGTCGTAGTGAGAGTAGCCTAAATGCATACGGCGCCCTCCACCGAAATCTCGCCTAATGTCCGCGAAACCACCAAACCCATCTTGACGCTGATCGGCATTCGAAAATAGAAACTGGCCATCAACCTTCCACTCACCTTGTTTAGTGAGATAGTGATAATCCACACCGTGGGATTGTGTGTCTTGCTCTGAGTGGCTGGTGAGCGAGGACAAAAAACCCAACGCGCGATAATCGCCAGCCGAGCTCTTACCCTCATAGAGAACACGCGCTACACCATAATCAGTCCCTGACTGTTTGAACTGTTGGCCTTGGGACTCATAAACCGTTTTTTCCTCCACCGCACCCAACAGTCCATATCGAAACGCGCCAACGGCACCCACAGTCTTCAGTGCGCCAGCTAAGGCTACTGGCTTCTGTAGCTCTATATCCGCGAGGGTAACGCCATCCGGCACTTCGGGTATTCGACCCACACCACCAATACGACGAGTATTCAACAAGGTAACCGGATTACCGCCTTCGGCCCGCTGCGTTGCGGTAAAGACTTCGATACCCTCCTGAAAAAATAGCCTTTTTTCAGGGAAAAACGTCTCAAACGCCCCAAGGTTTACTACCACGTCGTCGCTTTCGACCGAACCAAAATCAGGCTTTAGCGCAGCGGTTGCCTGAAAGTTTGTGGAGGGTCGCCAGAAAGCGTCGCCGCCGACGTTATGCTCAAACTTGCTGTTTATCCAATCGAAAGTAGACGAGAGGTAGGGAAATACACTCCACTGCTGAACCGGCGCAACCTGCTGAAGCGTTAATGGCTGCATAACCGACATAAACAGAGGCTGAGTATAAGGCAGCGCAGGTAGACTCCACCGTTCGTCTAAATGAGCGACCTTGCGAGACACATACACCTTGATTGTGCGCTTCACACCGGTTTTGGGCATAGCGACCTGAGACCATGGCAAATAAAATTCAGCACTCCAACCGCTATCAGTGATTGCGGTTCCCGAATACCAAGCTCCATCCCAGTCGCTACTGTATTGGCGCTCTGGCAACAACGTGCCATCAGATTGACTACCGCCAAGAGCAACGTTCAACCAGTAGCCGTATCTCCCCTCTCCTGAGGTATCCAGAGACAAGCTAACGTCATCTCGCTTGGTGCGTCTCGAATCACGGCTGGAAAGCCTTCGAACTAGAGTATTCCTCGGCTGCTCCATATCGATCGCGACATAGAGGCCTTTGCTCGTATAAAAAGCTTTCACCAATGTGCTGTAAGCCGGCTTTTCTAGCGTATCGGGATCACCAACTAAAAAGTCATCCGCTCCCGGTAAAAGACCCCAAATTTCCTCATCGAGTTGCCCATCCACCGCGAAATCGGGAGGAATCTCATCACGACGCACCAACGCGATAGGCGCATCTAGTGAAAAGGAAACCGTCGGTGCATCGCTTGCCTGCAACGTGGCTGGTCGGGTCGTTTGTGGCGGGATAGTTGCGGCGCTGAGGGGAAATTTGGGCGAAATTTGGATCATTGAAACGAAGAATGGCGACGATAGGCTTGGCGGGGCTCTTGCCTCTCTGCGGAGCTTGTTTAGTTGATAACCTGACGGTGCGCGGTCAGGGATGTCAGGCAACGCCTCTTGGCTCGGTCTAACGCCTTCGGGCATCAAAGGGTCTGTCGGGTCCAGATCTCGCTCGCCGTCATACCGGAAATCTGCATCCCAGTCCTGCGAATATCGGCTTTCATCGAAAATCGGGTCGGCCTCTGCAGAGGATCGGTCACCCCTCTGTGGCGCAGGAGTGTTGGTCGCCATGGATACAGTGCTTTCTGATTGCCAGATCCAGCCCGCATTTAGGCCGGCATAAGCAATGGACTGCTGCGCATCCATGGCAAGCTCGCGAGTAGCGTAAGGCCCGGAAAGAACCCGGAAGAAATATCCCCTACTAGTCGATGCGCCTCGCACGAGGAACTTTTGATCCGCTCGTCTCTGAGCGCCTAATAAAGCAGACTCCGCGCTGTCTCGATTTTTGAAGCTGGCTACCGATATCCAATACTCGGCAATGGCAAAGACGGGCGTTAGTGTACTGAGCAAAAACAATACAAGGCCTGAAAACTTCATAGGGTGCCACCAGAAACGGGAATTATATTTTAACAGCGAAAAGAAGATTTCGCTATTTTCGGCTGCCTATCACCTATCAGCCACCAACCAGCATAATCATCAATCCCGCAGCAACTGCAGAACCAATAACTCCGGCGACATTAGGCCCCATTGCATGCATTAACAGATAGTTCTGCGGATTTGATTCGAGGCCAACTTTGTTCACCACGCGCGCAGCCATAGGCACAGCGCTTACACCTGCCGCACCGATCAAGGGATTGATCGGTGTCGAAGACAATCGATTCATTAATTTCGCCATTAGCACGCCGCTGGCCGTGCCGATCGCAAAGGCAAGCATTCCTAACACTAATATCCCCAACGTTTCGCTTGTTAGAAAATTTTCAGCCTGCAGTTTAGAGCCGACCCCCAACCCCAACATAATGGTCACAATATTGATCAGGGCATTGCGGGTAGTATCTGCCAATCGGTCTACCACACCACATTCGCGCATTAGATTACCGAAGCAGAACATTCCTAGCAGTGGTGCTGCCGATGGCAACAGAAATGCCACCAATAACAGCAGCAGCAAAGGAAAAACGATGCGCTCCAGTTGACTGACTTCACGCAGTTGCACCATCACGATGGCACGCTCCTGCTCATTGGTTAGCGCACGCATAATCGGCGGCTGGATAATGGGGACAAGCGCCATATAGGAGTAAGCAGCAATGGCAATCGCGCCAAGTAGTTCCGGAGCCAGTTTGCCAGCAACAAAAATAGCCGTGGGTCCATCCGCCCCGCCGATAATGCCAATGGCAGCGGCTTGGCTCATCGAAAAATCCATCCAGCCCGCACTGGTCATTCCTACTGCTCCAAGCAGTGTGGCGAAGATACCAAATTGTGCGGCCGCACCGAGGAGGAATGTTTTCGGGTTAGCGAGCACTGGACCGAAGTCAGTCATAGCGCCGACGCCCATAAAAATCAGCAACGGGAAGGCACCTGTCTCGATACCAATCAGATAGATCAGGTGCAGCAAACCATCACCAGTTGCGATCTCTACTCCCGGGATATTGCTGAGCAGCCCCCCGAAACCGATGGTCACCAACAGCAAGGGTTCAAATTTTTTGGCCACCGCTAGATACAGCAAGAGCAAACTCACCACAATCATAGTGGCCTGCCCAGCAGTGAACTGCGCTAGTCCTGAACCAGCCCAGAGTTGCTCAAACACCTCCATGAGGCTTCTCCGTTAGACCGGGGGCGCTGTTACGCATGGCAAACAGCCTAGCTGAGAGTGATCAGCGTTTGGCCGACAGCCACGCTGTCCCCTACCGCGATGTCTACTGATGCCACGGTGCCAGCAGACGCAGCTCGAACTTCGGTTTCCATTTTCATAGCCTCTAAAATACATACGACCTGTCCTTCGGTAACCACATCCCCAACGCCTACCCTCACCTGATGAATAGAGCCGGCAAGCCCAGCTGTGATTGCAGTACTACCAACAGCAGCCGGTTCGGAGACTTCTGTGGCGGCACTGCTCGTGGGTGTTGCTACAGTCAAAGTCACATCGCCTTCTGCAACAACGACCTGATAAGAGTGCCCATCAACAGATACGGTGTAATGGGATGCCTCTGTTGACTGAGGTGCGGTAACCACCGAGGTAGTATCGCTCACGGTGGTAGCATTCGGTGCGGGTTCAAATGCTTCCGGGTTATCACGATTGGCCAAAAACTTGACCCCAACTTGTGGAAACAACGCGTAGGTCAGAACATCGTCTACCTCATCACTGCCGTCTGCTTTCCCCAACTGAAAGCCATTTTGCTCGGCTAACTCTTTTAGCGCATGCGTTTGTGCAGCGAGCTCCGGCTCTAGGTGATCTGCTGGCCGCGCAGTAATCAGCGCATCTCCATCCAGTGCCCGGTTTTGCAGTTCAAGATTAACCGCCGCAGGTGTCGCTCCGTACTCTCCCCGCAACACACCAGCAGACTCTCGTGTGATGGAAGCGTATCGAGTACCACTAATCACATTGATGACTGCTTGCGTACCCACAATTTGAGAGGTTGGGGTCACTAAGGGAATCATGCCAAGGTCTTGACGCACTTTGGGGATTTCCTGAAGTACCTCGTCGAGTCGATCCACAGCGTTTTGTTCTTTCAGTTGGCCTTCTAGATTCGTCAGCATGCCGCCGGGTACCTGCGCGACCAGTATCCGCGAATCCACGCCCCTTAAGCTGCCTTCGAACTGGGCATACTTTTTCCGCACTGCTCTAAAGTAAGCTGATATTTCCTCCAAAAGCTCGATATCAAGCCCTGTATCACGAGACTGATCTTTCAAGATTGCAACCAAAGACTCAGTCGCAGAATGCCCGTAAGTCATGCTCATCGATGAAATAGCGGTATCAACATTATCGATGCCGGCTTCAATGGCTTTGAGATAGGTCGTTGTGGACATACCGGTCGTGGCATGGCACTGCATATGGATGGGAATATCCAGACTTGCCTTCAACCCACTGACTAACTCAAACGCTTTATAAGGCGTCAGCAAGCCCGCCATATCTTTGATGCAAAGGCTGTTCGCGCCCATGTCTTCAATCTGTTTGCCCAAATCTAACCACAGATCCAACGTATGCACTGGGCTAACGGTGTAAGAAATCGTCCCCTGCGCATGTTTGCCCGTCTCGAGCGTCGCTCGGATGGCCGTCTGCAGGTTTCGCATATCGTTCATGGCGTCAAAAATACGAAACACATCGACGCCATTTACTGCAGCGCGCTCAACGAATTTCTCAACCAAGTCATCCGCGTAATGGCGGTAACCCAAAATGTTTTGACCACGCAACAGCATCTGCTGCGGCGTCTTTGGCATAGCCTCCTTTAATAGGCGTATGCGCTCCCAAGGATCTTCACCTAAATATCGAATGCAGGCGTCAAAGGTGGCTCCACCCCAAGATTCAACAGACCAAAAGCCAACGCTGTCGAGTTTTTCGCAAATTGGCAGCATGTCATCAATCCGCATGCGTGTAGCTAGCAGGCTCTGATGGGCATCGCGTAACACTACATCGGTAATTCCCAAAGCTGATTGGTTCATCGTCTCTCCAAACTCTGGTGACTGCCACCCAGCGTCTAGCGCAAATCGCCACGCAGTGGTTGGCAGTTACACCTTTTAGTTGCTTCTCTTAACTGCTTCTGTGTTCTTTTATTGCGGCGGAGACCGCAGCAACATGCGCGGGCGGAACGACTTTTACGCCGGTGCTAATCTGACTTTGCACCTCATCATCGGGCGTTATTTTTTCGACGGACCAGGTCATTAGCTTCACGGCAAAAACCAACAGTGTCAAAAAAGCAAACACTGTTCCCATGCCTGCCAGCATCAATTGAAAGCCTTGGATTACCAAGGGATCCCATATTGGACTCATCGCGCACTCCCGTCTGATCGAGAAGGATAGCCCGAATTAATACCCCTTGGCGACGCTATCTCGAAATGAGCGCACCGCGAGTACGTGAAATTTCTTGAGTAGTGATGCGATCTTCCAGATAATGCCCGCCCCACGTCATTTTGCTCACGCACCCGTGGCCAAATTGGATAAGGCACCGGTCTACGAAACCGGGGATTACAG
>CAJWZG010000101.1 GCA_913049565.1 uncultured Gammaproteobacteria bacterium | reverse complement strand
GCTGTACAGGTCGAAGGCGTAGGCTTCTAGCAACATCACTGTCAGCGTGGTAAACGTTGCGATAATCAGCACGAAGCAAGGCAGCCGAGCGATATCGGGAATGATGCGCCGGAGTAGCGAAATAGACGTGTTAGAACCAATGACCACAAATGCACTGGCCAATGCCAAGCCGGTGGCGTTGGCTACCGAATTACTGACAGCAAGCAGCGGACACAATCCCAGCAGCTGTGCCCATGCCGGATTATTTTCGATCACTGCGCGGCTGAAGTCGTTACTGGACATCTAACGCCTCACAATTGTTGCGTTCGCGTTCATCAATCAATAACTGTTGCGCTTCGCTAGCCATAGCACGCAGGGCTTTGTGGGTAATCGTTGCGCCGCTGATGTTATCCAGCTTTGCCCAGTTAACCAGTGTTGAGGTGTCCAGATTCGGCAGATAGGGGTCTTTATCGTGGTCGATGAAATCGGCAATCCCCGGTGTTTCCTGATGCCTCGTAACGCGCAAGCTGGCAGTGTCATTTTCAAATAAGGCGATGAACTCAATCGGCCCGGAATATCCCATGCTTGCAGATCGAACAAACTGCCAATCGCCGCAGGCGTTGGCTACACCGTTTTGCCAGTATAGATCTGTAGGGACAGGGCGCCCCAGTAGTTCGCTGAGCAGTGCTTGGGCCTGATGAATACGGTTTTCCTCGATAGGCGCTCGAGTGAGCTGATGGGTTTGCGTGAGCGCCAAACCACATAAGGCTCCGATGACCAGCAAGGCCGTAGCCGTTGTAAGCGCTCTAGGCATTCTCTGCCTCCCGGGGCAGGTCACCCGCAGCGATCTTCTGCCGGTGCAGGCGGTTGAACAGCGGGGTGGTGCAGTTGGCTAGCAACACGGCGAATGCGATGCCATCCGGTAGATTGCCTTGGGTGCGAATGAGGAACAGCAGAGTGCCAATCAATACCGCAAAGCCGATTTGATGGCTCGGTCGCGCAGGGTGTGTCACCGGGTCGGTTGCCACAAAAAAGGCCGCCGCCACCGTGCCCCCGGTTGTCCAATGAAACCAAGCCGAACCCAAACTTGTCGAGCTGCCCTGATCATGAAATGCACTGGCTAACGCGCCGACGGTTAAAAGCACGGTAGCGGGTATGCGCCAGTGCATGATTTTTTGTTGAATCAGCCACAGTCCTCCAATGGCGAAAAGTGCAGCGGGTAGGGCGTTAGGATTTTCCTCGCCACGATTGAAGAAAAATTCGTCTGCGGTTGAGCCACCGCGATAGCGAAACTCACTGAGCAGGGTAGCCCCGGTGAGCGCATCAGGAGTCGAGCTTGGCCAAGTGGCCAGCGCAATCGGGAAGCTCAGCAAAATCACTGCATAACCCACCATGGCGGGATTGAAGACGTTTTGACCTAGGCCGCCGTAGGCGTGCTTGGCTAAGCCAATACAGGTCAACGCGGCGACGGCCAATATTCCCGGTGATACAAACGGAGGAAGGCATATGGCGATCAACAACGCCGCGAGGACAGTGGTGCCGTCGGCAAGCGCAAAGTAATCGCTTCGCGCGCTGCTGAAACCCAGTCGCAAACTGCTGCAAAACGCCTCAACGATGGCGCAAAAAATCCCCAGCCAGATAACGTTCCAGAGAATGCCGAGTCCGTACTGCCAAGCCATGGCGAGGATACCCGGCACTAGGGCGAGGCAAACTCGGTACATCAGGTTGCCGGTTCGCGCGTTCGCTGGCTGTCTGCGTTGACCAGGCTTCATTGTCTGCTGGCACGCCGGGCCAGACGCTCAGCCCGCCGGCTATCAGCATCGCTTTGGCTGGTGATCAGCCGCTGCTGGTGGGATGCAAAGCGTGTCTTGATACGCCGCTTCTCGCGCTCTTCGACGGCTAGCGCGCCGGCAACGCGCTTGGCGTGGGTAAAGCGCGCTGCGAGATTGATTTCGCTGGGGCAGACGCGATCACAAAGACCGCATTCGATGCACTGTTGCAACTGTAGTGCGTCAGCCTTAATCCAGTCGGCTGCATTGCTGACTTTCAGCAACTGATCCGGCTGCAAGGCGACGGGGCAGGCGTCGATACAGCGGCCGCAGTTGATACACCCGCGACCCAGCAGAGGGACCGGCTCGGCTAGCGGCACTGGCGGTTTTTCAATCAAGCTAATGCAATCGACAGGACAGGGCGCAATGCACAGTTCGCAGCCCGTGCATTCGGCTTCGATAACAGTATGCATGAATCCCTGTGCGCCAACGATGGCATCAACGGGGCAAGGATCAAGGCAGAGTGTGCAGCCGATACAGGCAGCTTCGTCGATGACGGCGAGCAACGCTGGTTGGTGGTCACGGGTCTGGTTCTCGCTAAGCTGCGCACTTGGCCCCATCAGATCTTTCAGCGCAATCACCAACTCGTCGCCACCCGGTGGGCACAAGTCGATGGCAGCGCCGTCTGCGACCGCCTTGGCATAGGGTCGACAGCCGGGATGACCGCATTGTGCGCACTGAGTGAGCGGCAGCATGTCTTCGATTCGATCTGCCAGAGATTGTTCGTCACGAGGTATTTGCCGCTGTAACCATGTCCCCGCCAGCGCGAAAAACGCAAGCAGAGCGACCAGTAGAACCGGCACCGTGTAGAGCATGAGCATAGGGGAGATGGTTTCCATCAACTGCTCATGCGCTCAGTTGCCTACGCCTTGGAAACCCATAAAGGCTAAACTCATCAGCCCGGCGCTGAGCAGGGCGATGGGTGTACCGGCAAACGCTGCGGGCAGGTCAGATTGAGCAAGCTGTTCGCGCAGCGCGCCAAACAACACCATGACCAGCGTAAATCCGGCGGCGGCACCAACGGCGAAAACAAAGGTGGCCAGCAGGGTCAGCTCCTGATTGATGGCCAGCAGGGTCACGCCCAGCACTGCGCAGTTGCTGGTGATAAGCGGTAGGTAGACGCCCAGCAATTGATGCAATACAGGTGACGTGGCTTTGAGATAGAGCTGTATTACCTGCACCAAGCCGGCTATCACGACGATAAAGACGATGATGTTGAGATAGGTTAGCTGCAACGGAAGCAGAAGATAGTGATAGAGAGTGTGCGAAGTTACAGCGGCTAGGGTTAGCACGAATGTGGTAGCCAGACCTGTTGCTAAGGCGGTATCAAAGCTGCGGGTAATACCCATGAACGGGCACAGGCCCAAAAACTGAGCCAACACGAAGTTGTTGACCAGCAGCGCACCAAACAGAATGAGGCCCAGTTCGATCATGGCGCAAACCTATGCTTACTTCACGTCCATGCCGGGCTCTGCACCGCTGTCCGGCGACAGCAAAAAGATGTCAGAACCTCCGGGCCCGGCTGCAAGCACCATGCCCTCGGAAATGCCGAAACGCATTTTTCTCGGTGCTAAGTTGGCGACGACGACGGTAAGCCGGCCCACCAAGTCTTCGGCTTGATAGGCCGCCTTGATGCCGGAAAACACCTGACGTTGATGATCACCAACGTCCAAGGTCAGTTGCAGCAGTTTGTCTGCTCCTTCAACCGGGGCGGCCTCGACAATCCGCGCCACTTTGAGCTGCACCTTCAGAAAGTCGTCGATACTGATGCGTTGTGTTTGCTCCGCTGCGTCCTGCGGCGTTTGTGGTTCGTCAGACGATTCGGGTTGCTTGGATGCTTCAACCATTTTTTCAATCTGCGCCATTTCGATACGCTGCAACATGGGCTTGAATTTATTGATGGTGTGCCCGAGCAAGGGCGCCTTCGCGTCTGCCCAAGACAGCGGTGATACATTGAGGAAGGTTTCAGCTTTTTTAGCCATCTCAGGAAGTACGGGTTTCAAAAATACCGCGAGGCAGCGGAACATGTTGATGCCTTGGCTGCAGACCAGTTGCACTGCGTCCCGTTGCTCGGGGTCTTTCGCCATATTCCAAGGCTCATGCTTCGCAATGTACTGATTCGCGGCATCTGCGAGCGCTGTAATCTCGCGCATGGCTTTGGCTGTATCACCCGACTCGAACAACGCCGCGATGGGTTCTACTTGCGCATGGAACAGTGCCATCAGCTCGGCATCATGCACGGTGCCGGCGAGGACGCCATCAAACTGTTTCACCAAAAATCCTGCAGTGCGGCTGGCAATGTTGATGACCTTACCCACCAGATCTGAGTTCACTCGCGCTGCAAAATCCTCGAGATTAAGGTCCAGATCATCGGCTGAACCGTTCAACTTAGCGGCGAAGTAATAGCGTAAGTATTCTGGGCTTATATGATCTAAATAGGTCTTTGCAAGGATAAATGTGCCTCGGGATTTCGACATCTTGGTGCCGTCGACGGTGAGAAAGCCGTGGGTATGTACCTTAGTTGGCGTGCGGAAATTCGCGCCATCGAGTACGGCAGGCCAGAACAAAGCATGGAAGTTCACGATGTCTTTGCCGATAAAGTGATGCACCTCGGCGCTGGAATCTTTCGCCCAGAAATCGTCAAAGCTAAGGTCGGCGTCTTGGTCGCATAGATGCTGAAAACTGGCCATGTAACCGATGGGTGCATCCATCCACACATAGAAGTATTTGTCTGTAGTGCCGGGAATGGTGAAGCCAAAGTATGGCGCGTCGCGGGAGATATCCCATGCCCGTAGGCCATCGTCTAGCCACTCTGCCAATTTGTTGGCGATTTCCGGCTGAACCGCTTCACTGCGCGTCCAGGTCTTCAGGAATTCGGTGTATCGCCCGAGGTCAAAAAAGTAGTGCTCGGAATCTCTCAGTTCAGGGGTCGCGCCAGAGAAGATCGACTTGGGTTCGATCAGCTCGTTCGCATTGTATGTGGCGCCGCAGTTTTCGCAGTTGTCACCATATTGATCCGGCGTCTTGCAGCGAGGGCAGCAGCCAACCACGAAACGGTCGGCCAAAAACAAACCTTTATCGGGGTCATACAGCTGCTCTACTTGCTCGGTAAAGACCAGTCCGGCTTCCTGCAGGCGCGTATAAATCAGCTCGGAATAGTGCTGGTTTTCCGGCGAGTGCGTCGAGTAGTAGTTGTCGTGGGCGATCAAGAATCCTGTCGAATCGGCCATATGCAGTTGACGCATATTTTCCACCAATGCTTCGGCGGAGAGGCCCTCTTGTTCCGCCTTGATCATGGTAGCCGTGCCATGCGTGTCGTCTGCACAGACGTAAATGGCCTGATTGCCTCGCATACGCTGAAAACGAACCCAAATGTCCGTCTGAATTTGTTCCAACATATGACCCAGATGAATGGGGCCGTTGGCGTTGGGTAGGGCGCTGGTGACTAAAATGCGACGTGACATGCTATGCCTGATTAAATCCTAAGCCAATGATTGAGCCGCATCAGCATACCGCGCCTGAGCGGACAATTGCAGTCACAATAGGCTTTGACACTCTGTCATACCCATTACTGTCGTGCTTTCACAGGCCCTGCACTTGGTTTTGTCCTAAACTAGCGCGCTGTTCAAATGTTGGGGTGCCTTAGCGGTGAAAGTCGAAGAATTTATCGATCCATATTTGGGTCAATCCTGGGGGGCCTTAGGTGCCAGAGTGCTTTCTTCGGGGAATCAAATTTCCTTGACCTTGGGTTATCCCGCTGCCGGCATGCAGGCAGCTATTGCCGCGCAGTTGGCGGAGTTTTTGAACGTCGATGCGGTGGATTTACAGCTGAACTTCGCAGTCAACGGCGGTTCTGGCTTCGGGCAAGTCAAGCATATTGTCTTGGTAAGTAGCGGTAAGGGTGGGGTAGGCAAGTCAACGACTGCAGTAAATCTGGCGCTGGCACTGGATGCCGAAGGCGCGAAGGTGGGCTTACTCGACGCAGACATTTACGGGCCCAGCCAAGGAATGATGCTAGGGGTCGCCGAGGGCCGCAGACCAGACATTAAAGACGGCAAGCATTTCGAGCCGATACGTGCCCATGGGCTTAAAGCCATGTCGATGAGTTTCATGACCACAGACAAAACCCCGATGGTTTGGCGTGGCCCGATGGCCAGTGGTGCCCTACAGCAAATTCTAGGGCAGACCCTCTGGGGCGACTTGGACTATTTGATTGTCGACATGCCTCCGGGCACCGGTGACATCCAGCTAACGCTGTCGCAAAAAGCGCCAGTGTCAGGTGCTGTGATCGTCACTACACCCCAAGACATTGCATTGCTCGACGCCATGAAGGGCATCGAAATGTTTGCCAAAGTCGATATTCCAGTTTTAGGCATTGTCGAAAACATGAGCGTGCACGAATGCCCCAGTTGCGGACACATTAGTCATTTGTTCGGCGCCGACGGCGGCCGCCGGGTTGCGGAGGATTTGGCCGTGCCTCTGCTCGGTCAGTTGCCCCTCGCCATGTCTATTCGCGAGCAGGCGGATGGCGGTCAGCCAACGGTAAAAGTTGAACCCGATTCAAAAATCAGCGGGCTCTATCGCGATGCGGCGCGTAACATGGCCGCCCAGCTCTGGGGTAGCAAAGGTATGGCTGCCTCGGTGCCAACGATATCTATGGTAGACGACTAAAAGGCGAGACCAGTTATGACTATCAAATCCGACCGCTGGATCGTCGAGCAGGCGAGTAAAGGCATGATTGAACCGTTCGAATCCGGTCAGATTCGAACCAACGAAAGCGGTGGCAAAGTAATTTCTTACGGCACTTCAAGCTATGGCTACGACGTGCGCTGCGCGAATCAGTTCAAGGTATTTACCAACATTCACTCGGCCACCGTCGATCCAAAAGCATTCGACGAACGCAGTTTTGTGGATGTGGAAGGGGACTATTGCATCATTCCCCCCAACTCTTTCGCTTTGGCAAGCACGGTAGAGTACTTTCGAATTCCCGAGGACGTATTGACCGTATGTTTGGGTAAGTCGACTTATGCGCGCTGTGGAATCATTGTAAACGTCACCCCACTGGAGCCTGAATGGGAGGGTCATGTAACCTTGGAGTTTTCCAACACAACGACGCTGCCGGCAAAAATCTATGCCAATGAGGGAGTGGCTCAGATGCTGTTCTTTCAGTCCGATGAACGTTGCCAGACGACCTACAAGGATCGGGGCGGCAAATATCAGGGGCAAACTGGCGTCACCTTGCCCAAAACCTAAGCCGCTGGGTTGCCTCAGAGGATGAGGATTTGGCCCTGCTCGGGTTCGTAGTCCTCGTGGACGATCCTGCCAATCTGTACTGGGGCCTCGCCTTGGTCGCGTAGCGCAACGAGCGTGGATTCTATATCGTCTTCTGCAACCATCAACAATATGCCAATGCCACAGTTGAAGGTGGTGAGCATTTCTTGCTCGGAGATATTTCCTGCCTGCTGTAGCCAAGAGAAAACACTGGGTCTTCGCCAACTGTCGATGTCGATAAGTGCGGCCAAGCCATCAGACGGGAAGACACGCGGTACATTTTCATAAAACCCGCCGCCAGTAATATGCACCATGCCGTGAACGTCGACGGTTTCCAGCAGCTTGCGAACTTGCTTCACGTAGATTCGAGTGGGAGCCAACAACTCATCAAGCAAGGCGTCATCAATCACCAGTTCAGTTTTTTCCAGCACCTTGCGGATCAATGAATAGCCATTGCTGTGCGGGCCAGAACTGGGCAGGCCGATGATGGCGTCTGAAGCGCTGATCTTGCTGCCGTCTATAATTTTAGATTTTTCCACGACACCGACACAGAACCCGGCGACATCGTACTCGCCGTTGTCATAGAACCCGGGCATCTCTGCTGTTTCACCGCCAGCCAAAGCGCAGCCCGCAAGAGAACACCCTTGGGCAATGCCGTTGATGACGCGCTCGGCGACATCGACATCGAGTTTGCCGGTGGCGTAGTAATCGAGAAAAAGAAACGCTTCTGCCCCAACTACCAAGACGTCGTTGACGCACATAGCGACCAGATCTTGCCCCACGAAATCATGGCGATCGTAGTCAATGGCAATTTTAAGCTTGGTACCGACGCCGTCAGTGCCAGTAACCAATACTGGCTGCCGATAGCCTTCGGGTAACTCAGCCATCGCAGCGAATCCACCTAAGCCACCCAGCAATTCAGGTCTGCGCGTTGCCTTAGCGGCTGGCGCGATGCGGCGGATCAGCTCTGCTCCAGCTTCAATGTCGACGCCCGCGTCTTTATATGTCAGGCCGTCAGGCTGGTCGGTCGGGTTGTTTGAAGATCCAGACATGATGAGCTCAGTTGGTAAAGCGTTTAGTCTACAGGGTCATGCCGTTAGACAAAACGTATGCTGGGTGTGCAGGTGTTTGCTGCCGCTATTTGGGAGGTTGAGCCAATATGAAGCTCAGACTCAATGCCAGCCAGCGGCGTAAGTCTTCGTCTTCGGCGACCCCCGGAGAATCAATATGGACGAAACCAGTCATTGCTTTGCCGCCAAAATCCATCTCCCTACAGTGCGGGTCTGTTAGCGCTTCGGCATAGCGGATTGCACCCACACGTAGCATCAGGCCCTCGCTGTCGGGGGGTTGGCCTTGTTGAGCATTGGGGTGCGGCTTGGGTCGAATTTTACTCCCCGGGCGCCCGCCCGGTATTCCGCAGGTCATGTGGCCATTGATCATGGTGATAAGTGCGCCAAACATCCTGCGTTCCGTGATGTCCGCAAAATAAGCGAGCTCAAACAACATCTCACGCACCCTTTGTGCGAGACCCTCGTCAATGTTCACACCCGTTCCTCAGTAAAAGTGGGCAGTTCAAGCGCGCAATAGATGGCGTAGATTTAGCCAATATTTTTGTATTGCGCTAACTGTATGGCAAATTATGAGTGGACAAAATCAATCACAACTCGGTTAACTCCGCTAAACTCGAACGTCGTGTCGTATTAAAGAAAACCCTACACCCATGTCTATTTGGCACCAGACCCGTCGACCGCTTTCTGTCGCATTGACTCGCGCAGTCTCTTTCGCAGCGTCTTGTATGCTTTGGATGACTCTGGTGGGGGCCGTGGGTTTTGGCCCGGCAGTCTTCGCAGAGGATGGCAACGTGTCGTCATTAGACTGGCTCTATCAAGTCGATCAATACGTGCTGGATCAAGGTGAAGAAGCGCGCCTTGCATCAGCGCAGCGCTCGCTGTTGACCGTGCTCTCGCGTACCTCAGGTCTGGCATCTGTGCCGAGAGGCGCGGTTATCGCAGACGCCCTGAAAAACCCCGCACGCTATTACACCCAGTATGTTTACTTCGACCCGCTTGCTGTAACCGAGAGCCAACGACAACGCATTGATCGGGGTGAGGATCAGTCGAGTACTGATCTGGCGCTGCGCTTCGAGTTTCAGCCCGGGGCAATCAAACAGCTCGCTCGGGATGCCAAACTACCAATCTGGTGGTCTCGCCGTCCGCTAACCATGGTGTGGATGGTGTTGGATGAGCCGAGCGGTCGCTCCGTGGTAGAGCATGGTACGCAGGTCATTCGCCGTGAGCTCGACGCGG
>CAJWZG010000100.1 GCA_913049565.1 uncultured Gammaproteobacteria bacterium | reverse complement strand
ACGATCAATATGCCGAACCAGAGCGCCATCGACATGATGGAGGCCACGTTTAACAACCCTGCTTCTTGGGAGGGTTTGAGTGCCACTGCATGGCCATCCATGCGCCGGTTAGCAGACCGTTTAGACGCGAACTACCAAGACTAAGTCACCGGTAACTTGGTGTTGGGCAAGCAACCCGAACTACCCGGACAGCAAAAGGATCAACACGTGCTAGGAAAGTCTGAAGAGCACCTCTTTTTCAGTGCCCTTATTGTTATCGGCCTAATTTTATTCGGCTTTTTTGTGCTCGCGAATACGGGGTTGCTGCAGCTAGCGCTAAGCAGCGATCGCAGCATGATCAGTTGGTTAATACTTGCATTATATAGTCTCGCCACAGCCCATTGGTTGTTCCGAGCCCGTGAATTGGATCAAGAAGTCCGCATCTGCGAAGCCGCGGAGGCTCAGCAGCTCGCTGGCGCTGACCAAGACGGCAGCTACGTTGTTAAAGCGCTAACGTCTAACTCCGCTTCGGCCGCTGACCGTCAGCAACTACTCGACACCATCGGCGATGAACTCACTAATACCCACGCTGCCGGCCACTTTGTTGCGGATCTGCTCCTCAAACTCGGACTAACAGGTACTGTCATCGGATTCATTTTGATGCTGCTGCCTATCGGCGAGATCGAGCAGTTTGACCCATCGTTGATGCAGCAATTGTTGGCCGCCATGAGTGGTGGCATGGCGGTTGCTTTGTACACAACCCTCGCTGGCTTAGTTACCAGTACCTTGTTAAAGCTTCAGTACTATCTGCTGGATTCCGCCCTGGCGAATCTGATCAACCGACTAACGATTCTGGGCACGAACCAGCACACGTCTGAGTAGTCAGAACAAATGAAACACCGTTTTTTCAAACAGAACTCAGAGCAAGATGCTTTCACAGACCTGTTGTTCAATACACTACTGGGTTTTGCCTTCATGTTTGCTATCGCCTTTATGCTGATTAGCACCCCAGAAAAAACCGGGGACATTGAGAGCAAGGCTGAAGTGTTGATCACCATTCGCTGGGCAGACAAGCATCCTGACGATGTTGACGCCCTCGTCGAAGACCCGCGGGGCGGCCTCGTGTGGTACCACAACCGTGACAGCGGGCTCATGCACCTTGATCGGGATGATCGCGGAGTTTTTGCCGATCAAATCAACGTTAATGGCGTCAAGGTAAACAACCCGATCAATCAAGAGACCGTCACCATTCGAGCGACCCAAGCCGGCGAATACGTGGTAAACCTACTGCACTACAAGTCCAACTATTCCATTCCGCTACCCGTTTCCATCAAGGTCGAAAAGCTTAATCCCAGCGTCAGCCTAGTGCACTACGACACAGTAGAACTGACCGGCAGCGGAGACGAACGAACTGCTGTTAGATTTACGATAGATAATAACGGTGATGTCACCGGTACAAATCGAAGACCCAAACGATTGCTTACGTTGGCAACAGCTGGAAAGTCATGACTCCCTCGCTACTTACCTTAGGTTTATCCTATGCTCTGATCGCTGCACTGCTGCTTACGCTGTGCATATCTTTAGCGGGGCGGCGTCTTTTGAAAATAGGACTAATTGGCCTTGTTAGCGTCTTTTACGCGGTTACCTGGGTCGGGCACCAAAATATGCTTGGATGGCCAACATCCAAAGCACTACCGGAGGACTTTCGAGTAATGTGGATTACGATCGATGAGCCCGATAAAGCGACGAGTAAACCGGGAGGAATCTTCTTTTGGCTGCGAACGCTCGATGAGGCAGGTATCCCTCAAGGCACGCCTCGAGCTTATCGCGTACCGTTCTCCGAAGAAGCAGCTGAGGAAGCCCAAGCCGCCCTCGACAAGATGGAAGACGGTGAAATTATTAACGGTTCTCAATCTCGTAACGTGTTGAGTGAAAAAGATCAGGAATCAAAACCTGAGAACAATTATGAAGGCGACTCTAATGTCTCCGGCGATGATGGTTTCACACCAACATTCTCTTTAAGAGAAGTACCGCCTCCAACCCTGCCGGCTAAATCTTAACTCTCTACCTCACCCTTCCTTCCCTATTGGAGTGCTAGCACTTTCTCAAATTTTTAGGACGATTAAACCTCAGCGGAGCAACGCTCCGCTGAGGTTACTTTGATCAAATTACTGCCAAGTGAGTTGAGCCAACTCAACCTCGCCAGCGGCAGCTAAACGATCCTGCTCTGCTCGAGCCTTAATGTACTGATGTATTTTTGTTGTGTCTTCAGGCGAGACTACATCTGCAAAAGACGCCATGCCGTTCGCTGCCAACAAACCATCTTGCACGATCTGGTTGAAAGCCGTGTGGGTACCCTCACTCATGCGCCGAAGGTCTGGAATAGAACCCCCTGAGCGTGCCGCGAGGCCATGGCAAAGTCCGCAGTAATCGTTGTACTTGCGCTCTCCGTGAGCAATGTCGTCGTTCGAGGCAACGAGATTTGCCTGCATAGGAATCGCGCGATCACGAACCGTCGGTACAGGCAGCTCTCCGGTGCCTCCCACTTTGAACACCAACATTCTTCCGTAATTGCTGTACTTCAGAGAAGCGGGTTCCTTCACAGGGGGTAATGGTTCACCGGCAAACAAATCCCCTCCGCCAGTACCGGTCAAAATCGACACGTACTGCACTCCGTCGATTTCATAAGTAATCGGTGGCGCCAACATCGAGGTATAGGTATCGAATTGCCAAAGCGCCTCACCCGTTTCTTTGTCATAGGCGCTGAACATCCCAAGCGCGTCGCCCTGGAAAACTAAACCACCCTCAGTCCCGAGCACGCCGCCGTTCCAGTAGTGCGGGATTTCGACAACCCATTTGTCTTCACCAGTGAGCGGATCAAATGCCTTGAGATATCCCTTAGGCGTTGGTTGATCAGCAATATTGTCTACGACCATCTGAGTAAGTCGACCGAACTCGATACCAAGGTTATGACCACCTGGATCGCGCTTGTATACACCCGTTTTTTTCCAGTCTTCACTTAGACCATAAATTAGCGGATTGTCTTGTGCTGGGATGTAAACTACGCCCGCATCAACATCCACAGACATTGCCTGCCAGTTATGAGCGCCTAGCGGGCCGGGGAGGATCCACTGCGACTTTTCGGAGTAATCGAGTTCAGGATTTTCGACCGGTCGTCCAGTTTCCATATCCACATGACTAGCCCAAGTGACCGTAGCAAATTTGTTTGCTCTGAGGAGCTCACCATCTTCTCGGTCGATTACGTAGAAGAAACCATTCTTCGGAGCCTGGAGTAAGACCTTGCGCATTTCACCGTCGACTTCCATATCAGCCAGCGCCATATCCTGCACTGCCGTAAAGTCCCAGTTGTCGCCAGGTGTAGTCTGGTAGTACCACTTCATTGAGCCGGTATCTGCGTCCAAAGCAACAATTGACGACAAGAATAGGTTGTCGCCACCACCCGGCGAGCGAATGACTCGAGTCCATGGTGAACCGTTGCCTACCCCGAGATATACGGTGTTGAAGTCGGGATCGTAAACTATGGAGTTCCAGACCGTGCCGCCACCACCGAATTCCCACCAGCTGCCGCCTTTCCAGGTCTCCGCAGCGAGTTCCATTTCTGGGTGTTCAAACGGTAGCGATGGATCACCGGGCACTGTGTAGAAGCGCCACGCCTGCTCACCAGACTCAGCGTCATAGGCCGTGACATAACCGCGAACTCCAAACTCAGCGCCCCCGTTACCGATAAACACCTTGCCGTTAGCCACGCGAGGAGCACCCGTAATAGTGTAGAAGCGTGTGCGATCTATAATCGTATCGACTTCCCAGACAACTGACCCAGTTGCGGCGTCGAGTGAAACCAAGCGGCCATCCAACGTCCCGACGTAGACTCGCCCTTTGTATACGGCGACCCCTCGATTAACCACGTCACAGCAGGCTCTTCTTGCCCACTCACCGGGGACCTCAGGGTCATACATCCACTTTTCTTCGCCGGTGACGGCATCGACTGCATAAACCTTGCTCCATGTACTGGAAAAGTACATGGTTTTGTCAACAACGATCGGCGTCGCTTCCAACGCGCGGTTGGTGTTCATGTCTTTGTACCACGCAAGGCCAAGATCATTAACCGTGTCTTTGTTGATTTGAGTCAGCGGTGAAAACCGTTGCTCTTCGTACGTTCGGCCGAATGACAACCAGTTCCCAGGCTCTGATTCAGCGTTCTTTATTCGCTCATCGTCGATGAACGCAGTTGAAGGTTCCACGACTGGTGCGGTGGCTGCAACGTCGCTAGTCGCTGCTCCATCGCTATCCGTCTGCGGGCCCAGTGTGACGTAGCCGACTACCGCCAGCATAAGCACGCCAAGCAAAACAATTACTCTGTTCATGATCCCAATCTCCCGTTAGATCAAACTAGAAGTTACCTCATAAAAGAGGTCGAATACACTCCCCGTCTGATGGTCAACTTTTTGTTCACCTAAACAAAGAAAAATCGTCGATCTGATCCCAAATGTCTAAGAAATCCACGGATTTAGGCGTTCTGGGCGTGATGCACGTCGCGTAGCAGATTCTCCACGCGCGCCTGCCATGCGTTGGCGAGCTGCACATCCCAACGGCTGCCCAATGCCTGCGTCATGGCCTCACCCAGGGCTTGAAAATAGGTGTCGTACATCTGGGCCGAAACGCCATAGGCCGACAGGTGATTGGCAATTTCCCATCGAAAGTAGCTTTCAGGGCCGTCAAGTTCAGCATTCATCAGTAACTCATAGGTTTGCTCTAGCATGCGTCCTCGCATCGGTGCATCCGAATGCCCCATCAACCCCTCGGCTTCAGGACATAGCTGGAAGAACCGCTTATAGGTAGCGTCCATCAAATCGATGTTTTGCTCAGCCAGAACCGAGAATGCCTCAAGCAGGTCTGCGCAGCGGTTGCATTGATTCTTGGTTTGCATGGCTCAAACCCCCTCAAACATTGCCTGATGATGCAGTCGCACCCAACTCAGCTGGGCTGATATTCTGGAACGACATTGCCTTGGATAAACGCCTTCATCATAGCGTTTACGGCGTCTGGTTGCTCTTGTTGAACCCAATGGGAAACCCCTGGCAAGTATCGAATCGTAAGGTCCTTAACGTAATCCCCGGTGGTTAGCGTCGTGCTTTTATCCAACGCCACATCGTCTTCACCCCACACCATCAGCGTTGGCACCGTAATCGGCGTGCGCGGATCAATCCTTGGGCGAGCGCGTTTGCCGCGAATGCCTGCCCGGTAGTAGTTCACCATCGCTGTTAGCGCACCAGGCTGCGCGGCATTTCGCCGATAAACCTCACGTGCCTCCGTGGGAAAGCGCGCCGCATCGCCCGAGGTGTTGCGAAACATCTCGCTGATTGGCTGCGCCCGATCGCGGCCCAGCAAATATTCGGGCAGGTTTGGCAGTTGAAAGAAGAAGATGTACCAGCTCTTTTTCAATTGCTTCCAACTATAGGCGTCCTGCATGGCCCGTGGATGCGGTACGTTGCAGATAATCAATCGTTTCAAAGGCAGACGCCCGCGTAACGCGAACTGCCAAGCGATGACTGCACCCCAATCGTGGGCGATCAGGGTCACCTCACTTTTACCGCTAGCTTCGATCAGGCGCGCAACATCCTCTACCAGCTCGTCAACACGATAGGCTTGAACCCCTTCAGGACGGCTACTGTTGCCATAGCCACGCATGTTCGGCGCCCAAGCGGTAAAACCCAGATCCGCCAGCATGGGCAGTTGATAACGCCACGAAAAACTGTGTTCAGGGAACCCGTGCAGGCACAGCGCTAGTTCTTCGCCGTCACCGCAGTGATCTATCTCGAATGTGAGATCGTCTCGCGTTCCAACTTGGGTCGTTTGTATCCGGGGGTCTTGTACTGCAGCAGGCACAATTTCCATGCTTGTTCTCTTGCCGTTAGGTTTCGTTAGCGTTTTCGCCGTTAGGTTTGCTGGCACTCATGATCCACAAGGGATCAGCGCCTAAGGGTGACTGGTCATGGAACGTAATGCCATCAAAACCGCTTTGCTGCAGACAGTAGCCGACCAACTTCACCTTGTCGTCTCGCTCCATACCCTGAAAAGCCGCAATAGCCTTGGTGGGAAAGAGCCGATGCGACATCGCAATGGCAATTTCACCCCCTGGCTTCAACGTGCGCAGCGCCGACCGCAGGACATCCACTGGCTGCTCCAAATACTGGATCGAGACGACGATCAGCACGCGGTCAAAAAACGAGTCAGCGAAGGGTAACTCCGGGTTTTCGTTGAGGTTATGCACGCACCACTCGCTCAGTTGGGGGTTGGCGGCGAGTTCTTCGGCGTTCATACCAAGGCCGGTGACCTGCGTATAACTGGCCTCCTCGGGCAGATGTGATAACCACGAAGACATCAGATCGAGGATCACTCCTCCATCCGGCAAAAAATCGCGATAAAAATCGGTGAGCGCAGCCATGGTGGCAGCATCGATATGCGCCACCATCCGAGGCTGCTCGTAGAATATGTCATCACTTTCGGTATCTGACTTATTGAACCAAAAGCTGGGTAAACCAAAATAACTTTCTTCAGCGGCGTCTTGTGACATCAGTACTCCAACTCTAGCAATGGCGCCCATGGTATTACGACGCCCCCTAGCGCGCACACACCGCTTTTCGGACAGTCTTGGCCTAAGGTCATGCAGGCGTGAGGTCCGGTGCAATTAGACCCGTCACTGCTTGCCAGACAGCCCGTCCCGTACTATGTTGCGATCTAATGCTTATCATTATTCAGGGGATTCCATGGCCGTATCTGAACCGCTCCTACTGAAAGGTGTCCCCGGATCGCCCTACACGCGAAAAATGCTCGCCTACCTGCGCTTTCGCCACATTCCTTACCAGCTTTTGATCGGTGATCAGGTATCAAAGCGCGGCTTGCCCGACGCCAAGGTGAATCTGCTGCCGACCTTTTATCTGCCCGACGTAAATGGCGAACTCGAAGCGGTAGTAGATTCCACTCCGCTGATACGACGTTTCGAGGGTGAGTTTATAGGCCGAGCCGCAATACCGCAGGACCCTGTCTTAGCCTTTATCAACGACTTGCTCGAAGACTACGGGGATGAATGGCTAACAAAGGCGATGTTCCACTACCGCTGGTATTATCAAGACGACATCGAAACCGCAGGAAAAATATTGCCTCGCTGGTCGAACAATGGCGAGTCTGAGCGGCAGCTGTCCGAGCTCGGCAACTATATCTCGCAGCGGCAAATCTCCCGACTATATGTCGTGGGCTCCAATGATGTTACCGCCCCTGTCATCGAAGCCAGCTATAAGCGATTCCTATCGATCTTTGACGTCCTGCTGCAGCGGCGCTCGTTCGTCTTAGGAGATCGTCCCAGTAGCGCCGATTTCGCTATTTATGCTCAGCTAACCCAGCTTGCCAAATTTGACCCAACGCCGATGAAGCTGTGCTTAGACAGCGCACCGCGGGTCCATGCGTGGACAGACATCGTCGACGACCTCAGCGGACAAAGCACCGAGAACGACGGCTGGCTTGAGCCAGACCAACTACGCGACCACATAGGTGAACTGCTCGCCGAGGTGGGCCGGGTATACATTCCCGCTCTGCTGGCGAACAACGCAGCCATTGACGCGGGTAGCGATCAAATGGAAACCACCATCGACGGCCAGCGCTGGGTGCAGCCTACCTTTCCCTATCAGGCAAAATGCCTGCAAACACTGCGGCATAACTACTTCGCATTGGATACCGCAGACCGAGAAAGCGTTGATACGGTACTCGCAGGCACTGGCTGCGAAGCCTTCCTTAACAGCTAAGGTATGCGTCTAACCACCCGTTTGCGTTCGAACGCCATGCGCCTGCTGGCTTCAGACTTTATACTGCAGCGCCGACGCAGTCGTGGTCGCAAGCGCCGAGTCGCCCAAGGACAGGCACCGACGATCTACTATTTTCATCAGGTCGATGACCCCTATAGCTTCATCATCGCCCAGCAACTCATGAGTTTTTCTGAAGCCAGTTCGGTGCCTATCAAACCGTTTCTGGTTAGCGACCCAACAGATTCGTTCAAAGGGGACGCCGCTCGCTTTGACGCTTGGGCAATGGAAGACGCCAACAACATAG
Organism: uncultured Gammaproteobacteria bacterium; assembly: GCA_913049565.1. The sequence continues at coordinate 1,297 of CAJWZG010000100.1, read as the reverse complement.
CGCCGTTTTTAGGTGAGCCCCTGCCGATCGCCAATGGCGCAAATACGCCCTCCCTGCCTGACGAAAGCCAACGTCTCGCCGCTCAGGCAGCGCTGGCACCGGCTCTGAACGGGAGCCTCGCGGAGTTTACGTTGCAGGCGCTACATATCGGCAGGGCTCTATGGCGACATGAAATGCACGCGACGCCCGATAACATTGCAGGCACGATCACAAGAACAGAGCGGGCCAAAAAAGCCGTAACCGAGGGTAACTCCATGCGCAGTTCCCTCGGTCACTATCAAAGTGGCACACTGTATTTCGACGGGGAATGGTACTGGGGGGCTGATCGTTTACCGCGGTTGCTGGAGCGCCTGATTGAAGAGGACCATTGCCCGACAATGGCCGCAGACTTTAACCCCTATCAGCATGGCAGCATCAAACCACTAACCGTTGACACGCCAGTGGTGGATGCCATTACGCTAGAGTACTTCCCGTCCCTGCGCAGCCCCTACTCCGCGATAGCTCATGCGGCGGTGGAGGCGCTGATCGAGCGCAGCGGCGTTAACCTGCGCCTTCGCCCGGTTATGCCCATGCTCATGCGCGGGGTGACCGCCCCTCGCCCCAAGCAGCAATACATTATTAGTGACTGCACTCGCGAGGCTCGGGCCAAGGGGATCCCTTTTGGCAACTTCGTGGATCCGTTCGGCGAACCCGTCAGGCGAGGGTTCGCTTTGTTCCCCGGCGCACTGGCCCAAGGCAAGGGTATGGCATTTATTGGGGCCTACCTTAGCGGAGCCTTCTCCGAAGGCATCGATATCGATTCCAAACGCGGCCTGCAACAGGTGGTCACTAATGCGGAGTTGGAATGGCAGGCGACCGCCAACCATCACGATAGCATCGCTTGGTCGGATCTGTTGGAAGACAATGTGAACGCCATGCTGCAAGCGGGATTATGGGGCGTGCCTAGCTTTCGTATCAGCAGTCCCGGCGAGCCAGATTTTTGTTGTTGGGGCCAAGATCGAATATGGCGGGTTGAACACGAACTCGCTCGCCGAAGCCAAGCCCCGCTGACTTGAGTTGATTTCATAGGAGAGCCTTTTCATGCAACGCCGTACCACTTTCATTCTTGGCACGCTGACTCTCGTCGTCGTTGTCGGCGTACGGGTGATAATGACCGTACACCTTCACGCTCACGAGCGAAAGGAGTATCGCCACCACGACTTGCGCAACGGTCCCGTCGCCCACGAGGATTAGCATCGACGAAAGCATGAGGCGGCGAAAGCACTCGCTGGGTTCGTGACATGCCAGTTACGACAAA
>CAJWZG010000099.1 GCA_913049565.1 uncultured Gammaproteobacteria bacterium | reverse complement strand
GTCGCACTAGACAAGATCAAGATAGACGATCCTGTCGGTGCCATTTCGGTACACGGTACCTGTGGGATATGGGGCCTGCTGGCGGTTCTTATCACCAGCGACGATGCAACGCTGCAAGGGCAGTTGACAGGGCTTGGAGCTATCTTCGGCTTCACATTCGTGGCTTCGCTGATCGTATGGTTCGTCATCAAGATGATCATGGGTATTCGAGTCTCAGAAGAGGAAGAACTTGCTGGACTCGACTCATCAGAAGTGGGTATCAGCGCATATCCCGAGTTCGACAGTTAGTCGATTTCAAACGCTCAAGAGAGCGGCGACAAAAGCCGCCGCGCTCTTTGCACAAACTCAAAGTACATCCTGACCACAAGCCCGGCACGCAACTGCAAAGGCATAGTGGGTTGGATTGAAGCCAACAAACCAAACGGAGAGATTCGGTGGAAGATCTAGTTCAACTAAGTTACGCGGTAGATACATTCTACTTCCTCATCATGGGTGTACTCGTGATGTTCATGGCACCCGGCTTCGCAATGCTTGAGGCAGGCATGGTGCGCAGCAAAAACACGTCAGAAATTCTGACTAAAAACGTCGCGCTATTCGCGATTTCCTGCGTTATGTATCTGCTCGTCGGCTACGCCATTATGTACGGCGGCGGCGGCATGCTCATCGGCGCCGAGAATACGGTTGACGAAGTACTTGCTTCCGGTGGTGACGTTTACTATTCGGCAAGGTCGGATTTCTTCTTCCAAGTGGTATTCGTCGCTACAGCCATGTCAATTATCTCTGGCGCGGTGGCAGAACGCATGAAGCTTTGGTCATTCCTGCTTTTCGCCGTCGTGATGACGGGTGTCATCTATCCCACGCAAGGCAGCTGGAGCTGGGGTGGAGGCTTTTTGTCTGATGCAGGGTTCGTAGACTTCGCTGGATCCGGCATTGTGCACATGTGCGGAGCAGCCGCAGCGCTTGCAGGAGTTCTTTTGCTCGGACCGCGTCAAGGAAAATACGGCCCCAATGGTGAGGTGAACCCGATTCAAGGCGCTAATATGCCGCTCGCCACCTTGGGTATGTTCATACTGTGGTTTGGATGGTTCGGATTTAACGGTGGTTCTGAGTTAAAGCTGAGCAACATTGATGAAGCGAACGCAGTCGCTCAGGTTTTTGTTAATACGAACATGGCTGCTGCTGGAGGCTTGATTGCAGCCTTGGTGCTTGCTCGCGCAATGTTTGGTAAGGCTGATCTCACGATGGCCCTCAATGGTGCATTAGCCGGATTGGTTTCGATTACCGCAGAACCACTTTCAGGTACCAATATCGAGTCGATGTTGATCGGCGCTGTTGGAGGATTGATCGTCGTCTTCTCAATTGTCGCGTTGGATAAAATGCGTATCGATGATCCCGTGGGTGCAATCTCAGTGCACGGCACCTGCGGTATTTGGGGTCTTATGGCCGTATTAATCACCTCTGACGACGCGACGTTGGTAGGGCAGCTAACTGGCTTGGGCGCAATCTTAGTGTTTACGTTCCTAGCCGCATTGGTGACTTGGTTCATCATTAAGATGGTCTTCGGAATCCGTCTTTCGGATGAAGATCAGCTTGTTGGCGCTGATACTGCGGAGATCGGAATCACCGCTTATCCCGAGTTCAATAAGTAATCAGCGATACGCTCGAGTCATAGACTGACAATAAAGCCGCCTTCGGGCGGCTTTTTCTTGCGCGCGCACATTTTTTTCTTCAAAGCGCACAACGAAGGTTTAAACTAGCTTCTCGCTAAAGCTCTGTGGATACGCATGAAATACAAAAGCACTCGCGGCCAGGTTGCCGGCTTAGGATTCAGTGATGCGCTGCTGATGGGGCTTGCTTCCGACAGCGGGTTGCTGGTACCGGAATCGATCCCAGACGTACGGGAACAGTTAAACGACTGGCGAAGCCTCAGTTTTGTGCAGCTGGCGCAACAGATCATGCCACTGTTTATTGATGACATAGAACCTCAGACATTGCGGCGATTGATTGCCGAATCCTATGTCAGCTTCGATCATGATGAGGTAGTCGGCATGCAGCCGCTGGGTGAAATCACTGTGCTCGAGCTGTTTCATGGGCCTACGCTTGCTTTCAAAGACGTTGCGCTGCAATTGCTGGGTAAGCTCTTTGAGCATGTACTTGGCGAGCGCGGTCAGCACCTGAATATATTGGGTGCAACTAGTGGCGATACAGGAAGCGCCGCTATCGATGGTGTGCGTGGGCAACAGAACGTGGATATTTTTATCATGTATCCAAAAGGCCGTGTCAGTCCATTACAAGAAATGCAAATGACGACCGTTGCCGATGACAACGTTCACTGTATCGAACTTGAAGGCAGCTTTGACGATTGCCAGAACATTATGAAAACAGTCTTCGCGGATGCCGAATACAAGGCAAAGTACCAGCTAGGTGCTGTTAATTCAGTCAACTGGGCCCGCGTTCTCGCGCAAATCGTTTACTACGGATATGCGAGTTTGCGCGGCAGTAAACCTGCAGTGTTTTGTGTTCCAACGGGTAACTTTGGCAATGTCTTTGCTGCATACCTGGCGCAGCGTATGGGCTTCCCTATTCGCCACCTCTTGGTAGCAACAAATGACAACGATATCCTCGCGCGCTTTTTCGCGACGGGCGTATACGCGCGTGGAGAAGTGCATCAAACCGTGTCGCCGGCTATGGATATTCAGGTGGCAAGCAACTTTGAGCGATTTCTCTTTTACTATTTTGACCAAGATAGCGATCGTTTAACGCGGTTTATGCATGAATTTGCGGCCCACGGTGAAGCCAGTATTGGTTCGCGGCCAGAGACCAATCTTCTCTCGAGTGCTGCAGTGAATCGCGACAAAACGCTCAATGCTATGAAAGATGTGGATGCACAATACGACTATGTTTTAGATCCACATACTGCGGTGGGGTATCACGCTGCGATAGATAGCATGTCGCAAATCGAAAGGGCAGATGGCACCCCCATCATTGTTGTTGGCACGGCGCATCCAGCGAAGTTTCCCGAAGCCGTTGCCGAAGCTACGGGTGTGCAGCCTACCCACCCAACGCTTGAAGCTCTCAAAGGATTGCAAAAACGCAGCCACGCACTCCCTTGCGACATCGAAGCGGTAAAGAGTTATTTGGTTGAGACTCTAGCTGCAGCGCAATAGCCAGAAAGTAAACCGGTCGACCAGATGAGGCTAAAGGTTGGCGATTGCCTGAGGTAGCTGTTCAAGGGTGTGTACTTGAGCAGTGGGTGTAACCGGCGAATCATTTTCATGCTCGCCGCGGTGGTTAAACCAGATCGAATTTATTCCGACCTGCTGGGCGCCAAATATATCGTCGGTTAAATGATCGCCGATATGAACGACTCGATCCGCTGCAACACCGGAACGCTCTAGTAAAGCGGTGAACATTTGCGGATCAGGTTTACTAGCACCCACATCAGCGCTGCTAATCGCGGCTTCAAAAAAACGCCCTATGCCTATACGATCGATATTCGCATTACCGTTGGTTAGTGCGAACACTCGATAGGTCTTGCTAAGAGTTTCCAACACTTGCACGGCATCATCAAAAAAAGCGACCTGATTGCGACCTGTAAAAAACACCTCGAATGCGTCTTCAGACATCTGAAGTGCGCTTGCTTCACTCATACCGGCGCTTCGCATGCACTCATACAGCACTTGAATACGCATAAACGATAAGTCGTGGCGTTTCTCGGCATAGTTTGTAAGCACACTTTTGCGAATGCTCTCCACTTGTTCAGAGGCATAGATCACCAGCGCCTCAGAGGTGTTTTTCTGCATCCAAGAGCGCAAAGATTGCTCCGCTCGGATAATCGTCTTGGTTACATCCCAAAGTGTGTTGTCCAGATCGAAAGAGACCAGTTTGATGTTTTTCTTCATGTCTTCGCCGTCGACGGCTCTCTCGTGCTTTTTGCTGTGTCTGATTCAGCTCTCTCAACGTTAATGTTTTGAGCCCTGGGGTGTGACTTGTCATACACTTTTGCTAGATGCTGGAAGTCCAAGTGCGTATAGATCTGAGTGGTTGCGATATCGCTGTGCCCTAAAAGCTCTTGAATGGCCCGCAGGTCCCCAGAAGATTCCAACATATGGGTTGCGTAAGTATGGCGTAGCATATGCGGATGCAGGCTGTCGTCGCCAAGCTGAACCGACGCAACTTTCTTCAAACGGTTTTGTATGGTGCGTACTGAAATGGCGCTACCCGCTCGCCCCGGGAACAGCCAGACACTGTTTGGGTTGGAACGAGATCGCATCCATTGCTGTAAAACACCGATGCAGATTCGGCCTAGAGGCACGCGTCGCTCCTTACCGCCTTTGCCAAGGACTTGAACAATGCCTTGTGTGAGATCTAAGTTACTTAACCGTAGGTCTGCTAACTCACTCAGCCTGAGCCCGCTGCCATAGAAGAGCTCTAGGAGCGCTTTGTCGCGCAGCGCTTCGGGTGTGTCGCTTGCGAAATTCAGTAGCTGCGCTGCTTGATCTGTATCAAGCACTCTGGGTAATTTTCCTGCGTTTTTGGGGGCAACACAGGCGCTGGCCGAATTTGTGTCGACGGCTCCTCGTTTTAGCAAAAAACCGTAGAAACTTCGCAAGGAAGACAGGCTGCGGGCGATCGTACTACTAGCCAAGCCTTGGCGTTTTAGAAGTCCAACATACTGAGAAACCTGCTGAACATTGACCTGCAGCAAATCACCCTCTCGCCACCTGAGGAAGCGCTCCAAGTCACGAGCGTAGGCGTCTAACGTTCTCTGGGAGTAATTTCGCTGTCCGCTAAGATGCTGCAAGAAAGCATCTATCCAGAGCTGGTCTGCGAACTTCGCATCGCTCATGCAACTGTCAACCGATTCATAACCTTTGCCACTATGTCGGCAATATAAGTTACGAATAAGGTATCCATGTCTTTCGAAAAGCGGCTGGCGTCGCGACTTCCAATGCACAGCGCGCCGGTGCTGTTGAGCAAGGCTAGGTTCAAGATCGCCGCGCTGCCGCTATCATCGTGATCAGACAAAGGAAACATCTGTGTGAGTTCTTCCCGGCGTAGGGTCGTGCACAACGCGCTGGTACTGCTGTGCAAATGCTGCAATGGCATCCGATTCTCGTGATGTTGGATATGGTCCAGTGCAAGTGCCATATCAGCTCCGCACACGTGGGCGCAAACAAAATCCGCCTCGAAGTCTACTAACACGTGAGTGGCAAGCACCTCGTTCAGTTCTGGCCAGCTATCCACTTCCAGCAGTGCAAGGTTTAGCGAGCGCGTCTTGGAAAAAATTTCATCGTTCATTCGAGCGGCATGCAATAGCTCGTTCATACGCTTGCGCATGGTGACGTTTCGGTCTCGCAATATGTCGATCTGGCGTTCCACAAGTGAGACAGCATCGCCGGATTCATGAGGCAAGCTCAATTCGGAGAGAGCACTTGGGTGGCGAAGAAAAAAATCAGGTTGCTGTCTCAAAAAATCGAGCACCGCTTGCTCGCTCGGCGAGTCTTCTTTTGTTTTCGTTGTACCCGTGAATTCTTTGATCGTCATCAGCAGACCCTCAGTTCTCCAGTGTTCCCTGATAAACCAACGTGGAATCTCCAATCAGTTTGACTGGCCCCTGGCCCCTGGGCCATTCAACTCGGAGTTTACCGCCCGGTAGAGAGACCTTGGTTTTATTCCTCAATTTTCCTAGTTGTTTACCGGCAACAACAGCGGCACAGGCTCCACTGCCGCACGCCAATGTCTCTTCAGCGCCGCGTTCAAAAACCCTCAGCCGAATGAAGCCGTCATTTACAATTTGGCAAAAACCGATGTTTGCCCGCTCAGGGAATGCTTTATGGGTGGATAACAACGGGCCGATTCTATTGACGTCCAAACCAATTACATCGTCGACGAAGATAACGCCATGAGGGTTACCCATAGATACGGGGAACACAGTAAAAGCGCCTAGTTCAGTTTGCAGCTCCTGGCTACCGTTTGACCCCAAATGCTGGAACGGAACTTGCGCATATTCAAACAAAGGCTCTGGCATCCAAGTCTCAATGTTGCCGTCTGATAGTTTAGCGGTCTGAACTAACCCGCCTTTGGAGTGCCAATTGATGTTGCTTTGCTGGGTGAGTCCGAGTCGATAAACGAAATCCGTGACGCAGCGGGTACCATTGCCGCACTGTTCGGCTTCGCTGCCGTCAGCGTTAAAAATCAAGTAGTCGAAATCACACTCAGGATCGCTGGGCGGTGCAACGATCAGCAATTGGTCGAAACCTACCCCCGTGTTGCGGTTACTCCAGCGGATCACGCTCTGCGGGTCAGCGGCGAAGGCATGAGTTACGCCATCAATGACCATAAAGTCGTTTCCGAGGCTGTGCATTTTGCTGAAGTTGCGCATTGCGGGTGGGCTTTAAAAACTTTCAGTAGAGAGAATATCTTGGAGGCTCTCGCGCCGCCTGACAACCCGATACTTCTCACCCGATACCATAACTTCAGCTGCCCGAGGGCGAGTGTTGTAGTTAGAGGATAACGTTGAACCGTAAGCCCCGGCGCTTAAAATAGCTATTAGATCGCCCTCCCTCAGCGCTAACTGACGATCCTTTGCTAACCAATCTCCGGATTCACATATCGGCCCGACAATGTCCCAACGCTTCGCTCTGGCCTCGCTGTTTTCGCTAACCGGCAAAACACCGTGCCACGCCTGGTAGAGCGAAGGCCGTAGCAAGTCATTCATGGCGGCATCAACGACGGCAAAGTTTTTCCCGGATTCGGCGGGCTTAAGATATTCAACTCTCGTCAAGAGAATGCCAGCATTGGCAGTCAAGAAGCGGCCGGGCTCTACAGATAGGTGCAAATCACGCCCAGCCAAGCGCTGGACGACCGAGGATCCCCAAGCATCAACATCGAAATCACTTTCGTCTTGATATACGACTCCGAAGCCGCCACCCAAGTCGATATCGCTCAGCACAATTCCTTGCTTGTTTAACTCGTCAACCAACAGCAACAATTGGTCTAATGCGTCAAATAAAGGCTCGGGATCACTGATCTGGGAACCAATATGACATGCGATGCCCTTGACCCGTAAATGCGGATCCGCATGTGCCTGTTGATACAGAATGACGGCGTCCTCTTGGGCAACGCCAAACTTATTTTCTTTTAAGCCTGTAGAGATGTAGGGATGCGTCATGGCATCGACGTTAGGGTTGATGCGAAGCGCGACAGGTGCTCGTTTGTGCAGTAATTGTGCTCGTTGACTGATACGTGCAAGCTCACTTGCGCTCTCAACGTTAAAACACTCAATACCCGTTTTCAGGGCGAAATCTATCTCTTCAGTGGACTTGCCGACTCCCGAAAAAACCACCCGATCCGGCGCGCCACCTGCAGCTAGCACCCGACTGAGCTCGCCGCCCGACACGATGTCGAAACCTGCACCAAGTTCGGCAAACAACTTTAATATCGCCAGGGTCGAATTAGCTTTTACTGCGTAGTGAATCTGGTGCGGTAGCGTCTTCAGTGATTCATCTAATACTCGATATTGTTCGCTGAGCATCGATTCAGAGTAGACATAGGCTGGCGTACCTACGGTCTCGGCAATTGCCGACAGATTGGTTTGTTCAAGCCGCAGCGCTCCATCGCTGTAGCGAGCAGCTGATGCATTCATTAGTGTCGGCTGTAATGTCACCCGTCGTTCCTAAAGTTCAAAGTGTTTACTGTAAGCCTGCTTGCCGTGCCAAACGCCAGATCAAATTCGTTTGCGCGCTCTCGCAATAGCCTGACGAACTTGATTTGGAGCGGTACCGCCAAGATGGTCTCGAGTAGCTACTGATCCATGCAGGGTCAGCACCTCATAAACATCGGACTCTATGGCGTTGCTGCTCGGACCGTTGAGATCTTGGATGCTCAGTTCCTCTAGCGACGTACCTCGGCTCACCGCCAACTGCACAGCCTGGCCGACCATTTCATGGGCATCCCGGAACGGCACGTTTTTTCTTACTAGATAATCGGCTAAATCTGTGGCCGTCGTGAAGCCTTTGAGTGTAGCGTCCCGCATTACCGCTGTATTGGCTTGTATGTTAGGTACCATGCCGATAAGCGCCGTAAGACAGTTGCCCAACGTATCGATGGCATCAAACAGCGGTTCTTTATCTTCCTGATTGTCCTTATTGTAAGCGAGCGGCTGTCCTTTCATTAGCGTTAGCAAAGCAATGAGATCACCATTGATTCGCCCCGCTTTGCCGCGAATGAGTTCCGGCACGTCAGGGTTCTTCTTCTGCGGCATAATGCTGGACCCAGTGCAAAAGCGGTCGGGTAGCGTTATGAAGTTGAATTGCTGGGACGACCACAGCACCATTTCCTCACACCAACGCGACATATGAGTTATGCACAGGGCTGCAGCAGCGCAAAACTCGATAGCGAAGTCTCGATCACTAACGGCGTCTAACGAGTTATCGCAGATGCCCTCGAATCCGAGCAGGTCAGCAGTTAAAGCTCGATCGGGTTGATACGGAGTGCCCGCCAAGGCCGCAGCACCGAGTGGCAGTTGGTTGACCCGTTTGCGACAGTCCAGCAAACGATCGCGGTCTCGGCTCAGCATCTCAAACCACGCCATTAGGTGGTGACCAAAGGTAATGGGTTGTGCCGCCTGAAGGTGCGTAAAGCCAGGCATAATAGTGTCGGCATTGCTTTCAGCAAGGTCTGCTAGGGCCGTAAGCAACTGCCTTTGCTGACCAATCAGGTCGTCAATCGCTGAGCGGACATGCAATCGAATATCGGTCGCAACTTGATCGTTTCTTGATCGCCCAGTATGTAATTTTTTTCCAATGTCGCCGATGATTTCAATAAGTCTGTGCTCGATATTCATGTGCACATCTTCCAGATCTACGCGCCACGTGAGCTCTCCTCGCTCAATTTCGCCCTCTATGGTTTGCAAACCGGCAACAATCGCCGCACTTTCATCAGCGGTGAGAACATCGATGGCGTGCAGCATTGTTGCGTGTGCGATCGAGCCAGCAATGTCCTCACGATAAAGGCGTCGATCAAAGTCGATAGACGCGGTGAAAATTTGAACGAACTCATCAGTAGCTTCGCTAAAACGTCCACGTAAAGAACCCGCCTCGGCAAGGGTATCAGTGCTTGGGCTGCCGGTGTTTTCCATTATAGTCGAGCCTTACAGATGTTAGTGCGTGGGATATATGCCCATCGAAGGTTCGTAAAGTATACCAATCTAAACTTCGCGAAGCCGGTTCAATTGGGGGTAGGACATTGACGGAACAGCAAGATGGAACCGCTAATTCGGACCGAACTACTGTTCGGTTGACACCGCCTAAGCTGTTTTAAAGTCGTGAATTGGGTTTGGTCGTGGCTGCGTTGGCCCGGAAACCACTGCCAAGTCGGGGGATGGCAGTCTGGGAAAACCACGACGCTGCCATGAGGGGAATCACCTCGCAATAGCAAACATTCGCCTCAGATTAGCAGCGGTCT
>CAJWZG010000098.1 GCA_913049565.1 uncultured Gammaproteobacteria bacterium | reverse complement strand
ACTGAGACGTTTGATACCAAGTTCGCTGAAGTGTCCGTTGGCTGTGAGGCTTGCCATGGGCCAGGTCTGGCGCATAGCCAAGAACCTTCAGCGTTTAGCGTGGTGCCGCTTACGAATCCAAAGACGCGTCTTGATGTTTGCGCTTCATGTCATAGCCGCCGCAACCAAGTTGCTGAAGGGTTCGTGCCGGGTTCCGAATTGCTCGATCACTATGTGCCATCGCTATTAGACGAGGGGCTCTATCACGCTGACGGCCAGATTCTTGATGAGGTGTTTGTTTACGGTTCATTTATCCAAAGCAAGATGCATCGTGCAGGTGTGACCTGCGGAGATTGTCACCAACCGCATTCGGCGAAACTGTTGCGAGACGAAAACGCGCTATGCACAAGCTGCCATAGTCCTGAGGGTAGCGGTCGTTTTGCCGGTTTACAGTCCAAGATATACGACTCTAAAGCTCATCACTTCCACCCTCGCACGCCCAAAGAGGGAGCGATTATTGGCACCAGTACGGGCACCGCATGCGTGGATTGTCATATGACGTCGCGCATCTATATGGGGATCGATTACCGCCGAGATCACAGTTTTCGCATACCTAGACCGGATTTATCCGTAGATCTAGATGTACCAAACGCCTGTACAAATTGTCATGAGGAGCGTGGCAATCAATGGGCGCTTGAACAGATTGAGAGTCGTTTCGGAACTAAGCCAGCAAACCACTTCGCCTATGCTCTGGCCGGCGCGCGTCAGGGCAAACAGGCAGCTAGTGAACGCCTGTTGCGTATGGCCGAAAATCCAGAATTACCAAACATTGTCCGTGCCAGCGGCATGAGTCTGTTGGGTCAGTACAACCCGACTGCGGCCCCTTTGCTGCAAAGCTTAAGCGATCCTGATCCATTAATTCGGTTAGGCGCTGTACGTGCCGTGTCGGCAGCAGGCCCAGCAAGCTGGCAGTTGCTGGCTCCCAGCTTGAATGACCCGGTCCGCGGAGTGCGCTTCGCAGCGGTAGCGTCGCTACTGCCGAACTACGCCCAGTTACCGGCGTTATCGAGAAGGACAATGGATGTAGCGATCGACGAGTACGTTGAGTATCTGTCAAACAATTCAGACAGAGCCGAGGCGTTAACCAATCGCGCCCTTGTGCGGAGGGCGCAAGGTGATCTCGCTGCGACGGAGGCTGACCTTCGACGTGCTCTGGAGCAGAATCCCTCTTGGGTGCCAGGTCTTGTCAATCTCGCAGATCTGTATCGGTCAACGGGACGAGATCTATTGGCCGGCGGACTATTGCTGCAGGCAATGACATTGGCACCTCAAAGCAGTCAAGTGCAGGTTGCACGTGCATTGTGGCAAGTGCGACAGGGTGACTTATCCCAAGCGGTTGCTACCTTGGCTCTCGGATACGGGCAGCGCATTAATGCGTCCAGCGGCTATGTTTATGCAATTGCGCTGAACTCTGCCGGTAAGCCTGATGAGGCGATTGCCGCCATAGATGAGTTGTTAGCGGCTGATTTGCATACGCGGCAGCTGCTTCAGTTGGGTGTGTCGCTGGCGCGGGAAAACCGATTGCCAGAGCGAGTTCTACAGTACCAGCAGGCGTTACAGCGTCTTTAGGCTGTCTTTTTGGGCAAGCGGTTTGCCGATTTCGCTTTGCGATCCTGCAAAATGAGTTTTAGCGCCTTAATTGGCTGTTTGTTAAGCATCGCCAGCAGCGCATCTATTTGCTCGTAACTGATTTTGCCTTGTTGAAACAGTACGGCTGCGCGCAGGGGCATATGATTGACCATTTCTTCAAACATTTTGCGCGTGGTGGCATCGGCGTTTTGCAAGCCCATACCCCCTAGCAACCCGGCTAGGGCTTTCTTCTGTACCTTGTTGCCCAGCCAAGTAGTGCCGATTTCTGCCAGCGAGGAATTTCGGTGGAACGGCTGTATGTTCTCACTCTCGGGTATTGGTCGATTCAACATTTGGCGGAATAACGCATCGGATACGGTCAAGGCTTGCGGGTTTTCCGGGGTGAGAAATTCCGGAGCGCTCGTGGCTCTGGCAACATCGCTCAGCGTCTGGTTTGAAACAACATTAATGCCGAGAGTCAGACGAATATCTCGACTGGACGAACCTATACGCAGCTGGACTGAGCCTGCTTCTAGCACCCATTGATTCGTGCCGTGATCAAAGGTTCGAAAGTTATCGGCATGCAGAGTGATGTTAACGGTAGCAGTTTCCTCGGTCGCTAAAGTCACCTTGGCAAAGCCGCAAAGTTGCTGCTCAGGCTGGTGGGTAGCACTGCTGCGAGTGTGTCGATAGACCTGAACCACCTCGGCACCAACTCGGTTCCCTGTGTTCTTTATCGAAACACTGAGCTCGATCTGACCGCCAACTAACAGCGAAGCGTTATCGACATGTACGTCAAGATATTCGAATTGGGTGTAACTCAGGCCGTGCCCAAACGGGAATAGCACGTCTCGCTGGGCTGTATCGAAATAACGGTATCCAACGTAGACACCGTCGCGGTATTGCATCTGCCGACCCTCGCCGGGGAACCAGGGGGTGCATGGCACATCTGTGAGGCTGTTGGGAAAGGTTTCCGCCAGTTTGCCGGCAGGGTTTTCGAACCCAGTCAGTACGTCCGCGAGACCGCTACCGCTGGCTTGACCGCCGAGATAACCTTCGAGCACGGCCGGCACCTGATTAATCCAAGGCATAGTAACCGGGGCACCATTGGCCAACACCACGACCGTATTGGGGTTGGCTTTGCTTACCGCTGTAATCAGTGCCGTATGCTGTGCGGGTAACTCAAGGTGCTCGCGATCAAAGCCCTCAGATTCATAGATCCCAGGCAGCCCCGCATAAATCAAAGCGACATCGGCCTGCTTGGCCAGCTCTACTGCGTCAGCGATCAAAGTTTGATTTGGCCCACTGACGACTGGATCGTAGCCTGGCGCGTATTCAACATCACCTAAATAGGCGCTCAGCGCCTGTCGTAGCGTATCTACTTTGGTGGGTCTCACTTGAGAGCTACCGGCCCCTTGAAAGCGTGGTTTCTCTGCAAATGCACCAATAAGCGCTATTTTTGAGCGCTCGGATAAAGGTAGCACGTTGCCTTCATTCTTGAGTAACACGCATGATTGCGCAGCGGCTTTTCTGGCAAGTTGGTGTTGTTCGTCTAGGTCCGACGCTATTGCAGGTTTTTGTCGGTTTAAACTGGATAAACACAACGCAATGTTTCGTGCGACGGCACGGTCTAAGTCGGCCTCTGCAAGCGACCCATCGACAATGGCTTGAGCCACAAGATCGTCGTTGATTCCGCCGCTGCTCGGCATTTCTAGGTCGAGACCTGCTTTTACACCGAGGGGGCGATTATTCGCCGCACCCCAGTCTGTCATCACCAACCCATCAAAGCCCCATTCGTCGCGTAACACGGTATTGAGTAACCAATGATGCTCACTGCAGTAAATGCCGTTTAAGCGGTTGTAGGCGCACATTACACTCCAGGGCTTGGAAGTTTTCACCGCGATTTCGAAGCCCCGCAGATAGATTTCTCGCAGCGCCCTGTCATCGACGACGGCATCTAAATACATTCGCCCGTATTCTTGATTGTTGACGGCAAAGTGCTTAAGGCAGGCGCCCACACCTTGAGACTGAATGCCATCGACTAAGCTCGCTGCAATTTGCCCATTGAGTAGTGGGTCCTCGGAGAAATATTCGAAATTGCGTCCGCACAATGGGGTGCGCTTGATATTCATACCAGGACCGAGCAGTACACTTACTTCCTCGTCGACACAGGTTTTGCCCAATGCCTCACCGACCTGGCGCAACAAGTTCATATCCCACGAACTGGCCAGTGCGGAGGCGGTTGGGAAGCAGGTTGCAGGTATGCTTCGGTGAGCGCCCAAATGATCAGCGTTTTCGCCTTGCTTGCGCAGACCGTGGGGACCATCTGTGACCATAATACTGGGAATGTCCAAGCGCTTTAGCCCGGGCAAATGCCAAAAGTCTTTGCCAGAGCAAAAGTTGGCCTTTTCTGCCAAGGTCATTTGCGTAACCAACGCTTGTGCCTGGTTAATCAGTATGGGATCTAATGGATAATTCACGCAGCCTCCTCCCGCAAATGTGAGCATACTCCAAGGATAAGGGTCTCAGACATTGGTGTACTTGCCCAGAGGTCTGGCAAATAAACAGCTACGCTCACAACGTATCCACGTTAATGGGTGGATCGCGGAACAAGGAGAAAAAGGTGTATCACCCTGAACAGCGATATCCGTCAGCGAGATCACCCGTTGCGGCGGAAAATCTGGTGGCTACCTCACAGCCCTTGGCCACGGAGGCGGGATTGCAGGCATTGCGCAATGGCGGCAATGCTGTTGATGCCGCGTTAGCAGCAGCGATTACACTCACCGTTGTCGAGCCAAACAACAACGGCATAGGTAGCGATGCCTTTGCCTTACTATGGGACGGACAAGAGGTTGTGGGTCTCAACGCCTCAGGGCGTGCGCCCAAGGCTTGGCAGTTAGATCGCTTTGCAGGGCGCAAGCGAATGCCCGAACTGGGCTGGGATAGCGTTACCATACCCGGCGCAGTGTCCAGTTGGGTGGCGCTATCGCAGCGTTTCGGCAAACTGCCTTTTGCCGCATTGTTTGAGTCAGCAATTCACTATGCTGAAGCAGGCTTTCTGGTGGGTCCCAAAACGGCCTATTTCTGGCAACTGCTCGAACATTATTACGACGACTACCCCGACTGGTATACTCATTTCGGGCCTGCGCCCAAGGCCGGGGAGCGCTTTAGGCGACCCGATATGGCAGATAGCCTTCGCGCGATTCGTGACAGCAAGGGCGAATCGTTTTATCGCGGTGAGCTCGCCAAAGCTATGGTTGATGCTGGTGCTAAGGCCGGTGGTGTATTGTCGTTAGCCGACCTCGACGAGCACCGATGTGATTGGGTAACACCTACTCGACAGTTTTACCGAGGCGTTGAGCTGCTTGAGATACCGCCTAATGGTCAGGGTTTAGCGGCCCAAATCGCGCTGGGTATTCTGGGGCATATGCCATTGCCAGACTTGGATTCTGTCGAGCTGATGCATCAGCAGATCGAGGCAATGAAGATTGCCGTGCATGCGGCCAACGAACACTTTGCCGACGCTCAGGCCATGTCTTTAGCGCCGGAAGAATTGCTTGCTCCGGGTTCGCTAGCGCGCGCTGCTGCCGGCATTGGGACCAGCGCAGCAGTGCTGCCACCTGTTTCGTTGCCAGTAGGTGAAGATACCGTATATCTGACCACGGCTGATGCCAACGGCCTGATGGTGTCGTTTATTCAATCGAATTTTCGTGCTTTTGGCTCGGGTATTGTGATTCCAGATACCGGGATATCGTTGCAGAACAGGGGTTCAGGATTTTCCTTAGATCCCGCGCATCCGAATTGCGTTGGGCCGGGCAAACGCCCCTTTCACACGATTATTCCAGGATTTGTTACCCAAGAGGGTAGGCCGGTTCTAAGCTTTGGGGTGATGGGTGGGCATATGCAGCATCAAGGCCATGTTCAGATGGTGAGCCGCCTATTTGATTTCGAACAAAACCCTCAAGAAGCCAGCGATGCACCCCGTTGGCATGTGTACCCGGACTTTACAGTGGGGCTTGAACACGGCGTTGCCCAAGAGATTTTTGATGGCTTGAAACAACGCGGCCACGATGTGCGGTACGAACCGCAAGAAAGTGTGTTTGGCGGGGCGCAGTTAATCCAGTCCCTGCCCTTTGGCTATGTTGGAGCCTCAGATCATCGCAAAGAGGGGTACGTGGGTGGTTTTTGATCTGTCGTAAAATGCAGAATAAGAGTTATATATTCCTATAAAATCTAAAATCACACTGGAAATCTCTTAGAAATGCATAATAATGCGTTTTACGACATCAGATAGATAGAACGAGTGTGTGGAAAATGACGGATTCGACGACTCTTTTTGAACGTATGCGAAGCGCCGCTGGGGTTTGGGATGCGAAACGTGTCCATCAGCTTTTGCTGGACTCAGGGGAGGAGCAATCGCTTCGATCCACTGAGCGCCTTCTCGATTCCATACGAGTGCTGCCGCGGGCACTTGGTTTGGATGAGCTAGCCAATGAAGACCAGCGGCCACTCAAGAGCGCTGTTCTGAGGCAGCTGCAGTCTGATGCCAAACGTAAACGCCATCACAGCTGGGTGCTGCAGTGCTCGCAAGTGGGTTCAGATACTCTTGTCATGGTCAACGATGGTCGACTTGCTCGGCAGTGGGTCTTTGTTTCGATATCCAGCGAAAGCCCAGACGAAAGCCCAGACGAAAGCCTAAACGAAGGTGTGCAAACCCTTGCACAAGGGTTGAACCAGCTCGTCGCCGACAAACCTGCACTCATTTGGCCTCAAGGAGAAGCACTCTCGCTGAGCCGCTATTGGACGAAAACCCTAGGATCACATCGGTTATCGTTAGTTAACGAACGCTCCGTGCAGTTTGCACTGTCGGCCTATCACGCGCCGAAGGCCGAAGTGTCGGCGGGACGACTTCGCAAACCAGCGGGTACGACCGATAAACAGCAAGTCAGTGCCGGATTACCTAAGTTTTTGTCCCACCTGGACCGACTTGAAGCAGAAAGCATTCACATCATGCGCGAGGTGGTGGCTCAGGCCGAAAATCCGGTAATGCTTTATAGCGTTGGTAAAGATAGCTCTGTGATGCTTCATCTGGCGCGTAAAGCGTTTTTCCCCAGCCCGCCACCGTTCCCGCTGATGCATGTTGATACGCGCTGGAAATTTCAGGCCATGTACGACTTTCGCGATCAGATAGCGAAAGAAAGCGGTATGGATTTGTTGGTTCATATCAATCCCGATGGTGTAGCAAAGAATATCAACCCGTTCGATCACGGTAGTGCGATTCACACTGATGTGATGAAGACTCAAGGACTCAAGCAGGCCCTGAATGCACATGGTTTTGATGCAGCGTTTGGTGGTGCGCGACGCGACGAAGAAAAGAGTCGCGCGAAGGAGCGCATTTTTTCATTCCGCAACCAGGCCCACCGTTGGGATCCAAAAAATCAGCGCCCTGAGCTTTGGAGTCTTTATAACGGGCAGAAAAATCCCGGCGAAAGTATTCGAGTTTTTCCGCTCTCTAATTGGACCGAGTTGGATATCTGGCAATACATCTACCGAGAGCAGATTGCCATCGTGCCGTTGTACTTCGCCGCAGAGCGCCCTGTGGTTGAGAAAGAGGGCATGTGGGTGATGGTAGATGATGATCGTTTGCCGGTCAGCGAAGCGGAACAGGTGGTGATCAAAAAGGTTCGATTCCGAACATTGGGCTGTTACCCGCTTACCGGAGCGGTGGAGTCTGATGCCGACGATTTGTCGTCCATTGTGCTTGAGCTGCTCAACAGTCGAACCAGTGAACGGCAGGGCAGGGCAATCGACTCAGATTCCTCGGGCTCGATGGAGAAGAAAAAGCAGGAGGGGTATTTCTAATGGATACTCGAAACTTAGCCAGCTCAGCAGAGGTTGATATCTACCTGCAGCAGCAAAGTTCACTGGATCTACTGCGGTTCATCACCTGTGGCAGTGTCGACGACGGCAAAAGCACGCTAATAGGCCGAATTCTCTATGAAGCGCAGCTGGTCTTTGAGGATCAAATTGCCGCGCTGCTAAAAGACTCGGCGAAGCTTGGTACCCAAGGCGGGGATATTGATTTCGCCCTGCTGGTCGATGGCCTCGCCGCAGAGCGTGAGCAAGGTATTACCATCGATGTTGCCTATCGTTTCTTTGGAACCGACCACCGTAAGTTTATCGTCGCTGATACCCCCGGCCACGAGCAATATACCCGCAATATGGTCACCGGCGCTTCGACGGCCGATGTGGCGGTGATCTTGGTCGATGCCTCTCAAGGTGTCTTGACGCAAACCCGTCGCCATTCCTATTTGACCTCGCTGCTGGGTATTTCTCATGTCGTGCTGGCAGTTAACAAAATGGATCTTGTCGATTTCGCCCCGGCAGTATTCGCCGAAATTGAGGCGGATTACTCAGAATTTGCACAGGCTCTGAACTTCAACAGTGTCACAGCTATACCGATATCAGCGTTGCAGGGGGATAACGTGATAGCGCGATCTGAACGAACACCCTGGTATAGCGGACCGACACTGCTGGGTTATCTGGAGACAGTAGAAGTGGCTGCTCACAGTCCAGATGCGAGTTTTCGGCTGCCAGTGCAATGGGTGAATCGACCCCATGCAAATTTCCGTGGATTCGCGGGTACCGTTGCCGCAGGCAGCATTGCGCCTGGCGACTCTGTGCAGGTGCTCCCCGGCGGACAACGCGCAGCTGTCGACAGTATTGTACTTTTCGATCGGTCACTAGAGCGGGCATTACCCAAGCAAAGTGTCACGCTGACGCTGGATCGTGAAATTGATGTGTCGCGAGGCGATGTCATAGTGGCCGCCGAAGCACCCTGTGAAGTATCCGATCAGTTCGATACCTCATTGGTTTGGATGGATGCAGAGGCAGGTTATGTGGGTCGGGGCTACAACCTGATGTTGGGTAGCCGTTCAATTGGCGCGACTCTCACTGAGATTAAGTACAAGGTCAACGTGAACACGCTAGAGCAGCAACCCAGCCGCAATATGTCATTGAACGACATCGGTCGAGTTTCCTTGAGTTTGGATGAACCGATACCGTTTACGGTCTATGAAGACTGCCGGGATTTGGGGTCCTTTGTCTTGATTGACCGTTACAGCAAGGCCACTGTGGGTGCCGGCATGATTAACTTCGGTTTGCGCCGAGCGCAAAATCTATACCCCACCCAGACGACGATCGATACGGCAAACCGAGCCAAGCTGATGGGCCATCAGGGCAAGGTAATATGGCTAACGGGGTTGAGTGGTTCCGGCAAATCTACAGTGGCTGACGCACTGGAGAGCAGGCTCTATGCACAGGGTATTCACAGCTACCTGCTTGACGGGGACAACATTCGCGCGGGTTTAAACAAAGACCTAGGGTTTACCAAAGCGGATCGAGTCGAGAACATTCGACGGATCGCTGAAGTGGCGAAGTTGATGGCAGATGCTGGATTGGTCGTGGTAACGGCTTTTATTTCGCCTTTTCGCTCTGAGCGAGACATGGCAAGAAGCTTGTTTGATCCGGGTGATTTTGCAGAGGTGTACCTCGATGTTTCGCTGGATGTCGCCGAGGCGCGAGACCCCAAGGGGCTCTATAAAAAAGCCCGACGAGGAGAACTGCCGCACTTCACCGGTATCGATTCCCCCTACGAAAGGCCAGAGAGCGCGGACTTGATTCTCAATACCAGTGAGTTGGGTGTTCAAGAGTGCGTAGATAAACTTATGGAACTGCTTTGAAAGCCAGCCTGCCCGCAAACTTGCTGACGCGTTCGCAAAGTTTGATAAAAGCACTCTCTTAGCGAGTGGTGGCCACCGCGACCACTGCCTGTATTGGCTACGTGATTAAGGGTGACGTTGACACAGCACTGCTGAATCGGTGTATCGAGTTTCTCCTCA
>CAJWZG010000097.1 GCA_913049565.1 uncultured Gammaproteobacteria bacterium | reverse complement strand
TAAACTACCCTTGAGATTGCTGCTATCTCGTTGATGATGCGGTTGGATACCTGTTCAATGAATTCATAGGGCAAGTGCGCCCATCGGGCGGTCATGAAATCGATGGTCTCCACCGCTCGCAGAGCGATCACATGCTCGTAGCGACGTGCATCCCCCACGACGCCCACAGATTTTACCGGCAGATATACAGCAAAGGCTTGCGATACCTGTTCATAAAGACCGGCATCGCGCAGCTCTTGTATGAAAATTGCGTCCGCTTCGCGGAGTACGTCAGCGTAATCGTGTTTTACTTCGCCTAGGATACGCACCCCAAGTCCGGGGCCGGGGAATGGATGACGATAGATCAGCGATTCTGGCAGACCTAAGTGCAGGCCGATTTTACGCACCTCGTCTTTGAACAGCTCACGAAGCGGTTCGACTAGCTTCAAGGTCATTCGCTCTGGCAAACCGCCCACATTGTGATGTGATTTGATTACATGGGCTTTGCCGAACTTCGACGCGGCCGATTCGATCACGTCGGGATAAATTGTGCCTTGGGCAAGGTAATTCACGTCTCTTAGCGCATTGGCCTCGCGGTCAAATACGTCAATAAACGTGGCTCCAATGATTTTTCGTTTCGCTTCAGGATCATCGACTCCCGCCAACTTGCTCAAAAACTCCGCCTGGGCATTAACCGTGATGATATTCAGCTCGGCAAGTTTGCCCGCTCCCATGGCACCAGAGAACGCGGCGCGTACCTCCTCGCTTTCGTTTTTTCGCAACAGCCCGTTATCGACAAAAATACAGGTGAGCTGATCCCCAATCGCTCGGGCGAGCAGCGCTGCTACTACGGAAGAATCGACTCCGCCAGACAAACCCAGCACCACCTTTTCGTCGCCGACCTGTGCCCGAATAGATGCGACCGCATCATCGACAATGTTGGCAGAGGTCCAGCTACCCTCGCAGCCGCAAAGGTCTCCAGCAAATCGTCGAATCAGAGCATCGCCTTTATCGGTATGAGTCACTTCCGGGTGAAATTGCACCCCAAAGAACCGACGTTCCGCGTCTTCGATCGCTGCAAACGGAGCGTTGGCTGAACTGGCCGTGCAAACGAAGCCATCCGGCATCGCTGCCACTTTGTCGCCATGGCTCATCCAGACATTGACTTCGTCCGTCTTATCAAACACCGCAGCTAGCAGCTGGCTGGTTTGCTCACCCTTGATTCGCGCATGACCAAACTCTCTGAGCTCAGATGCCACAACCTCTCCGCCCAGTTGGGCCGCCATGGCCTGCAACCCATAACAAATGCCCAACACCGGCACACCCAAGGTAAATATTGCTTCTGGAATGCGCGGCGTCGCGCCCTCGGTCACGGTGTCCGGGCCGCCGGATAGAATGATGCCGGCTGGCGCGAACGCGTTAATGTCCTGTGCGCTGATGTCGAACGGATAAATCTCACAGTACACCCCGCACTCACGGACGCGGCGAGCTATCAACTGGGTATATTGCGAACCGAAATCGAGAATCAGCAGTCGCTGGGCATGAATTTCTCTGAGCGCGCTCTGCATGAACTGATTTCCTTATTCAATCTACCGACGCTTTGACTGCCCCCGTTTACGCTGCCCAGCCATCTGATTGCGAGAACTGTACTGGCAGACGGTTCGGCTAACTCACGGGATAATTCGGCGCTTCACGGGTAATAGAGACATCGTGCACATGTGATTCGACCATGGCCGCACTACTCACTCGAACAAACTCCGGTTGCGTGCGCATAGTGTCTATATCAACGCTGCCCGTGTATCCCATGGATGCTCTTAAACCGCCCATCAGCTGATGCACTATTGGCCCGAGCGGTCCTTTATAAGCTACTCGTCCCTCGACACCCTCAGGCACAAGCTTACGTCCGTCACCCTCGACTTCCTGAAAATATCGATCGCTCGATCCGTGTTGCTGGGCCATAGCGCCCAACGAGCCCATCCCACGGTAAGATTTGTAGGTACGACCCTGATAAAGCTCGACCTCACCGGGCGATTCATCGGTGCCGGCAAACAAGCTGCCTATCATGATGGCGCTAGCGCCAGCCGCGATCGCCTTGGCAATATCACCGGAGTAGCGTATTCCGCCGTCTGCAATCACCGGAATGCCCGCGGCAGCTGCCGCCGCTGCTGCCTCTGAAATAGCGGTAATTTGCGGCACGCCCACACCAGCAACTATGCGAGTCGTGCAAATTGAACCGGGGCCAATACCCACTTTTACGGCGTCGACGCCAGCATCAATCAATGCCTTGGCACCGGCTGCAGTAGCCACGTTACCGCCGATAACGTCTAAGCCAGGAAAGTTCTCTTTAATCCATGCAACTTGGTCGAGCACACCTTGGCTATGCCCGTGAGCGGTGTCGACGACGACAACGTCAACCCCTGCCTCAACCAAGGCGGCAATACGCTGCTCGGTTTCTTCACTGGTGCCGACACTGGCACCTACACGCAGTTGCCCCTGCTCATCCTTGCACGCCATCGGGTAGGCCTGTGCTTTGACGATGTCTTTTACGGTGATCATGCCGGTGAGTTCATCGGCCTCGTTAACCAACAGCACTTTTTCGATTCTATGCTCATGCAACAAACGCGTCACATGATCAAAATCTGTCCCTTCCAGTGCTGTGATCAATCTGGCTCTCGGGGTCATCACGTCTTGAACAAGCGCATCGGTTCGACCTTCAAATCTGAGGTCTCGGCTGGTAATGATGCCCGCGAGCTTACCGTCAGCTACCACAGGAACCCCCGAGATACCGTGCTCTTGGGTCAACGCATACAGAGCTTGCAGCGTGGCTTCGGGATGTATGGTCACAGCATCGCGGATAATCCCTGACTCATACTTCTTGACCGCCCGCACTTCGCGAGCCTGTTTCTCGATGGTCATATTTTTATGCACGATGCCAATACCACCTTCTTGCGCCACCGCAATCGCAAGGCGCGCTTCGGTTACGGTGTCCATGGCGGACGACAGCAAAGGAATGTTCAGCGATATGTTTTTCGTCAGCTGGGACTTCAGCGTAACTTGGGAGGGTAACGTATTAGAAAAAGCAGGCAGCAGCAGCACGTCGTCAAAGGTGAGTGCTTCGTTGGCAATTCGTCGCATTGGTTGCCCCGCAAAAGCAACATTTTAGCGATGGGCATCGAAGAAGTAAAACCCGGCTTTATGTTTCTGGCCCTCTTGATCATTTGACCCACTTTTGCAGGTTACATCTTGTACTGCGCCGCCAAAGACGAAATGATTTGGCACTATCCGTTGAAGAAGTTGTTATGCCCAATTCAGGTTCTAACGTGGCAAAGCCCCCGCCTAGCGACGAAGTGTCGATCCCCCAGCGGCAGGTACTGTCGGTAAGCCAGCTGAATCGCCAAGCCCGTATGACCATTGAGCAGCGCTTTAACCAGATTTGGGTTAGCGGCGAACTGTCCAGTTTTGCGCGCCCCAGCTCAGGTCACTGGTATTTCACATTGAAGGACAATGACGCACAAGTGCGTTGCGCTATGTTTGCCAATGCCAACCGACGAGCACGCATGCAGCCGGCAAACGGCCAGCAGGTGCTGCTGCGAGGACGAGTAAGCCTCTACGAGGGGCGCGGCGAATTCCAGATCATCGTCGAGCATATGGAGCCTGCCGGTGAGGGTGCGCTACGAGCAGCATTTGATGCGTTAAAACGACAACTGGACGCGGAAGGACTGTTTGATACGGCTCGCAAGCGCCCGCTGCCCGCGCTGCCGAAACATGTAGTCGTCGTTACTTCTCCGACCGGCGCTGCACTCACCGATATTTTGTCCGTTTGGCGTCGCCGTTTTCCTGCGCTGAACGTCACCCTTGTGCCAACGGCCGTGCAAGGAGCCGACGCTGAGCAGGACATTCTCGAAGCACTGGCGCGTGCCCAAGATTTATCTCCCGACGTTGTCCTGCTCACGCGAGGGGGCGGTTCGATGGAAGACCTGTGGGTGTTCAACGCCGAATCCATCGCTCGATCCATTGCCGCCATTCGGATACCCGTGGTTTCCGCAGTCGGGCATGAAATCGATGTCTCCATCGCTGACTTTGTCGCAGACTTGCGAGCACCCACACCGTCTGCGGCAGCCGAGTTAATCGCGCCCGACGGCGCGGAACTGCAGCAAGTACTGCTGGGACAACTCAATCGCCTAGGGCTAGTCCTTCGGTCAGATCTACAACAGCGCAAGCTGCGTTTGGAGAAAAACACCGCCGGGCTTGTAAACCCCCAGCGTTACTGCCAGCAAGCGGCTCAGCGAGTGGACGATCTGACCGCGCGCCTGACGCGCTCGATGGATAATCATCTAGCAACTCCCGCGGTGGCGCTGGAAGAAACCCGCAAACGTCTGCATGCCCAGCGACCTGACCGCTTGGTCGTAGCGTTGGGCAAAAGGCTCGGTAATACGAAACTGCAACTCATCCAATCGGCTCATCGAGCACGAGAGCAGAAGCAGAACGAACTGGGCGCAGCAGCGCGCATGCTGGAAAGCCTTAGTCCGCTGCCGACATTAGCTAGAGGCTATACCGTAGTGCGCAGCGCCTCGGGAACCGTTCTGTCCAGTACCACCGACTTGGCGGCAGGCCACGAAATACTGGGCCAAATGCAGGACGGCGCTTTTACCGCCACGATTACTGATGTGCAGACCGGTATAACGCTAGCGAACGCAAACCAGAACACTTCAGAGGATCCATAGAACCGATGATAATGCTCAACCCATGTAGCGCATTGGCTCACGCTATTGTTATTGGCCTTTGGCTGCTTTTAACCACCCACAGCGCCCTGGCCTCGCCGCAGGGGGTCCAATCTGACAAACTAGCGGTACCCGGCGGCATTTATCGCTGGACTCCCCCTTTTGGCGCCACCGACATTCGGTTTAATAACCGCCCGGTAAGACATGTGGGCGACCAAGTTTTTGTCGGGGTGCCGCTCAGCCAGACTCTGGGAGATGCAACGATCAACTACCGCTTGAACGATGCGAGCCTGACTCACGCGTTTTCGGTGACGAACAAAGCCTATACCGAGCAGCACATCACGCTGAAGAATCGTGCCATGGTCAACCCCAGCGAGGAACAGCTCGCCAGAATACGCCGCGAGAGCCAACGTCAGCGAGCCCTTTACCTTCAGTACTCAGAAATACAATCGCCCATTCAAAGTTTCGAACAGCCCCTGCAAGGCAGGATCAGCAGTCTCTTTGGGCACCGACGGTTTTTCAACGGCGAGGCGCGCAGTCCACACAGTGGTTTGGACATTGCCGCACCTCAAGGCAGTGAAATAACGGCACCGACAAACGCTACCGTTACTCTAGTGGATGATTTGTATTACAACGGCAAGACCGTCTTTCTCGATCACGGTGAAGGCCTTATCACTATGTATTGCCACCTCAGCGAACCCTTGGTCACCGAGGGCGAACGCGTAGAGCAAGGACAGATTATCGGTTTAGTTGGGGCTACGGGCCGCGCGACTGGGCCTCACCTGCACTGGTCTGTCAGCCTGAACGGCTATCGCGTCGATCCGCAAAGCATGATGGCGATGCTCAATCCTTCGGCGCAGTAATCTACCGTCTCTTAGGAACTTATTTTTTTGCCTTTTTGCGATGCTTGATACTGCGTTTGCGACGATCCAGCTGCCGCTGGGTAAGCACATTGCGCTTCCCGGCGAAAGGGTTCTCAGAGTCACGCAGCTCGAGTTTTACCGGGTTCCCGATGAGGTTCAGCGCTTCTCGAAAACCGTTTTCCAAAAAGCGCCGGTAACTTGCCGGCAGTGAACCCAGCTGGTTGCCATGCACGACAATTCTGGGTGGATGTGCGCCTGCGCGGGTGGCTACTTTAATTTTAATCGCTCGACCTCGAACCGATGGCGTTGGATGCGCTGCGACCATGTTGCGCACCAGCCGGGTCAATAGCGACGTCGAAACGTCGAATAGCCCTACTTTATGAACCTGCTCTACATGGCCCAGCAGCTTGCCAACACCGCTCCCGTGCAAGGCTGAGATCGTCTGCAGCGGTACCCATGGGACGAAATTTAGGCGACGATCGAGGGCCGTGTTGACCCGCTCTCTTTGCTCTGTAGCAAGCCCATCCCACTTGTTGACAGCAATTACCATGCCCGCCCCTGCCTCTAGCGCGTACTCCAGTACATGCAGGTCTTGTTCGACCAAGCCCTCGGACGCATCGATCACCAAGATCACTACATGAGCCCTTTCCATAGCCTGCAGCGCCTTCACCACCGAGAACTTTTCCGTGACTTCCGACACCTTGCCCTTGCGTCGCACTCCGGCCGTATCAATCAGCACATAGTCGGTTCCGTCTTTGTGGAACGGTATGTCTATCGCGTCCTTCGTCGTACCCGGCATATCAAATACGACTTGTCGCTCTTCGCCGATGAGTCGGTTCACCAGCGTAGATTTACCGACATTTGGCCGACCGACGACTGCCACACGGATACTGTCGTCATCTAATTCTGGTTCTGGTGCAAAAGAAATGTTGAGCCGCTGAAGCTCTGCAGCCACCGTCTCTCGCAGCTGTTTTAGGCCGCGATTATGACTCGCCGATATCAAAGCGTATGCCGGGAAACCGAAACGGACAAAGTCTGCAATTAAATGGTCTTCGTTCAGGCCGTCGATTTTGTTGACCACGGGTAGAAAGGCGACGTTGCTCTTGCGTAAGTAGGCAACGACATCTTCATCAGAAGCGGTGACGCCGTCTCGGGCGTCCAACAGCAAAAGCACCAGATCTGCCTCATCGACAGCCAGTTGAGTTTGGCCCGTTAACTCGTCGGCCAATACATGCTCGCCGAACAAACCCCCGGTATCGATCAGCGTTACCTGATCCTCCTCGATTTCCATCCGCCCGTAACGTCGGTCACGCGTCAGGCCCGGAACATCCGCTACCAGCGCGTCCCGCGAATTGGTCAGCTTGTTGAACAGCGTTGACTTGCCGACATTGGGACGGCCCACCAGGGCGATGGTCGGCAGCAATATTACCTCGACGAAATTTTGTAAGCGTGAAGGCCGCCAGCGTCATCCAAAATAAACATGGTGCCGTCCGCTAACGTAAAAGGGGTTCGCATCCCTTTACCGCTAACTTTCTCTCGCCCCATCATGCGCCCATCGCGCTGAGCCATAACGTGCAGGTAACCCTGCGAATCGCCCACGACTAGATAGTTGGAAAATGCCAGCGGTGGAGTCAACGCTCGCCTTGCCAGTATCTCATGCTGCCAAACAACATCACCACGATCCTGATCCACAGCTGTCACCGTATCTTTTTCTTCGACGGCATAGATCTGCCCGTAACCTTCGGCCAGATTTAGAAAACTGGATATTTCCGCTTCCCAACGAGGTCGCCCGTCGCGAGCAACAATCCGCATCAGACGGCCTTGATACGCTTGAGCGAACAATCCGTCACCGGCCAATAATGGGGCTGCATCCACGTCAACAATGCGCTCAAGTTCAGATCGCCCTTCAGGCAGCATAATGCGCTGTTCCCAAACCGGCTCGCCGTTGTTGGCTCGCAGTGCCACCACCTTACCGCTGGAAAAACCAGCATAGACGACGTCTCGCGCTGTGAGAGGTGTACTGGTGCCACGCAACGTCAGCAGCGGCACCTGACTGGAGTAAGACCAGATTTTTTTACCGTCATCGGCATTGAGCGCGATCAGCTCACCATCGATCGTCTGCGTGAAAACGCGCCCTTGCGCTGCTACTGGTTGGGCCCCAATCTCGGATCCAACATAAGTCCGCCAAACCTCAGTTCCGTCGGCTATCGCAAGCGCTACCACGAACCCTCGGGTAGTTCCCAGCAACACGAGGCCTTCACCGCCACCGACACCGCCGCTGACGAAGCCACCATCGCTACGGTCCAAGAATCTGTTTAATCCCGAGGCAATACTTTCTTCCTGACCTATTTTTTTCCGCCAAATTTGTTTGCCTGAAAATCGATCAAAAGCCATAACAGTGCCGTAAGCATCTGCTGCAACCACACGGTCAGCGACAACCAGTGGCTGGAGACGTATGTATTTTTTCCCTAGCCCGTTGCCTACCTTTGTCTTCCAAAGCCGTTGCAGCTCGACTTCCGCATCGAAGCTCACCAGCTCTGCTGGCTTAGTTTTTTCTTTTTCGTCGTCTTCGTCATCACCAATGCCGGGAATCCAAGAAAACATGGCGCAGCCACTGAGCAATAGTGCTAACGCCGCGATAACGGCGCCGCGCATCAAACCCCGCCAGCTGTGCACACCTTGAGGCTGTCTATCGGTCATCGCATTAGTCTCAGTCATTGGAGGAATCACCAGCATCTGAATCGTTGATCTCATCCGTTGCTAGGGTTTCACGCGCTTTCTCAAGGGCTTGGTCTAACGGCTTTGCAAACGTGGTGAACGTACCGTTGACTGGCGCAGCGTTGTCCCGCTTTATTTCTAGTAGCACTCGGCTTCCGCCCGCCTCGCGGTTATCGATGGCGGCAAGATAGGCCCCATAAGCTTGCTCGGTGTCGCCCTCTGCTAGATGGATGTCGCCGGTCATTTCCTGGGCAAGTGACAGGTACCCTGCACTGCGAACGCTTTGCAGCGTAACAAGAGCCGCTGCCGCTTCGCCCAGAGCATACTGCACCTTCGCCAGTCGCAAACTCGCCAATTCACCGAGCAATGCATCTGGAGAAGTGTCTCGCGCTTCTGTGAGAGCGGTCTGAGCAGCAACCAAGTCTCCAGCGCTAACGGCCTCTTTTGCCTCTGCTAAAGCCACAAGCGTTTGAACACCGCTACCGGGGAACTCGCGCTTGATTTGCAGAGCCAATGCTTGTTTTTCCTCGGCCTCTGCAGCATCGAGATACTGTGCATAAAGTGCAGTGCCGGCTTCAATGGTTTGCTGACGCTCACCGGTGTAGTAGCCCCAACCCACAATCCCGGCGATCAAAACACCCACGGCAAGCAAAACCTGTGTGCCATAGGCACCCCACCACTCAGCTAGCCGGTTTATTTGTTCTTCTTCGCTTAAGTATTCAGACACTGCGCGCTCCCACCCCTATTCTTTTGTCCTGCACACCGCTCGCGGCCGGTGTCAATTTTCATACGTTGATATGTCGCCAACACAGTTGGGCATTCCTGCCTGCCCCGGGAGCGGTATTTTGTCACAGATCTAACCGACATATGGGTGAATGAGCGTCACAACGGGTTAAATCTTCAAAAAATAATACCCGTTGTCACTCAGCGGGAGCTCGCTAAAGAATCCTGCAGCTGCAAAATAGCTGAATCCACTGGCAGCGTCTGTTGACCCAAGGCGGCGTCACGCAAGTGCTTCAACGTCACGGCGTGCTCTGCCACAGAGGATTCGTCTACTAGGACTGCCCACTGTGCACCGCAGCCGTCCGCTTTCTTTAGCTGCTTCTTCAAGTTGCCGCCGCCCATATGCAAACGCACTCGAGCTGTCGGGGCAGCTTTTCGGATCCGATCCGCGGTGTGCATCGCTGCGCCGATCAGGCTGGGCTCTAAGATACAGACGTAAATATCAGCCGACCTATCCTGTGCTTGCTCTGGCTTTTGAGCCGCCGCTTGCGTTAGTTCGTGCAACAACACCACACGATCTAAACCGATCGCAAAACCC
>CAJWZG010000096.1 GCA_913049565.1 uncultured Gammaproteobacteria bacterium | reverse complement strand
CCACGACCGCGAGAACGGCCAGGAGTGGCTACCGCTGGCGAACCTGTCCGACTCGCAGGCGCGCTTCCAGATCTTCGACTCGCTGCTGTCGGAGTACGCCGCGCTCGCCTTCGAGTACGGCTACTCGGTCGAGCGACCGGACGCCCTCGTGCTCTGGGAGGCGCAGTTCGGCGACTTCGCCAACGGCGCGCAGGTGGTGATCGATCAATTTATAAGCTCTGGCGAAACCAAGTGGGCAAGGCTCTGTGGTCTCACCATGTTGCTACCCCACGGCTTCGAAGGGGCGGGCCCAGAACACTCGTCGGCTCGGTTAGAGCGTTTCTTGCAGCTTTGCGCTGAACGCAATATGCAAATTTGTGTGCCATCAACGCCGGCACAGGTGTTTCATATGCTACGTCGTCAAGCCATCAGGCCCACGCGTAAACCGCTGATTGCGATGACCCCTAAGAGCTTGCTTCGCCATAAGTTGGCTGTGTCCAGCGTGGATGAGCTGTGCGACGGCCAGTTTCAGTTGGTGATCGGTGAGACCGCCGATATCGCTGAGAAAAAAGTGAAACGCATTGTCTTGTGTAGCGGCAAGGTCTATTTCGACCTCTGGGAAGCCCGTGCCGAGCAGCAACTGCAGGACGTCGCGATAATTAGAATCGAACAACTTTACCCGTTCCCGGATGATGTCTTGTTCGAACAGCTTGCCCTATACACGAAGGCAGACAAAATCATGTGGTGTCAGGAAGAGCCTATTAACCAGGGGGCGTGGTTTTCGATTCAATATCGGCTGCGTCGAGTGATGAGGCGCCTTAACAAAAGAATTACCCTGCATTACGCGGGCCGGGAAGCATTCGCTGCGCCGGCAGTCGGGTACGCGAGTATTCACCTAGAACAACAGCAACAATTGGTCAAAGCGGCACTCGTTGACGAGCCTGCTGACGATATGGAGAACGGACACTGATCATGGAAATCAACGCACCTATTTTTCCCGAGTCCATTGCCGATGGCAGCGTCGCAACCTGGCATCATCAGCCGGGTGACTTTGTCACTCGAGATACCTTGCTGGTCGATATTGAAACCGACAAGGTTGTGATCGAGGTATTTGCCCCAGAAGACGGCGTTTTGGCGACGATTCTCAAACAAGAGGGTGATACCGTTTTGTCGGAGGAGCCCATCGCACACTTCGAGGTAGGAGCAGCAGCTGGGGGCGAGAAACCCGCAGCCGTGCAAGCCGAGGTTCAGGCAGACGTGGCAGCGACACCCGAAGCGAGCGCTGATGGGGATCGTTTTGCGAGCCCTGCGGCAAAGAAAATGGCTGCAGAATCGGCGTTAGATCTTACTGGACTGATAGGAAGCGGCCGGGATGGACGTATTACCAAGGAAGATGTGGCCAAAGCCCTAGCATCCGGACCTGTCAGTGAAGAGGCGGTGCCAGTGTCACCACCCCCAGCTGAGGTAACAGAATTAGCTCAACCCGTGCCGGCAGCGTCCCCTAGTGAGGCATTCAGCGGTAGCGAGGAAGAGCGTGTGGAGCGACGCGTGCCAATGACACGACTGCGCGCTAGCGTCGCTAAACGTCTTGTTGAGGCGCAGCAAAATGCCGCGATGCTGACCACGTTCAATGAAGTTGACATGCAGCCCATCATGCAGCTCCGCAAGCGCTATCAGAAAGAGTTTCAGTCGGCTCACAACGGCACCAAGTTGGGTTTTATGTCTTTCTTCGTGCGGGCTGCAACCGAAGCGCTCAAGCGATTTCCTTCGGTAAACGCAAGCATTGATGGTAACGACATTGTCTACCATGGTTACTACGACATCGGTGTAGCCGTTTCTACTGAGCGTGGTCTCGTGGTACCTGTTGTGCGCGATGCGGATGCGTTGGGATTAGCGCAGATAGAAGATCAGATCATGGCTTACGGGGAAAAAGCGCGGTCTGGCAAACTGGGATTGGAAGACATGGCCGGAGGAACGTTTACTATATCTAATGGCGGTATTTTCGGCTCTATGATGTCAACGCCGATACTCAATCCGCCGCAAACCGGGGTACTGGGTATGCATAATATTCAGGATCGGGCGGTTGTAGTCGACGGCGAAATAGTGATTCGCCCGATGATGTATTTGGCGCTGTCTTACGATCATCGTTTGATTGATGGTCGTGAGGCGGTGCAGTTTTTGGTGGCGATCAAAGGCATGCTGGAAGATCCAGCGCGAATCTTGTTGGAACTTTAAATGAACGATTCCTATGATGTAATTGTTATCGGCGGTGGCCCTGCGGGATATCACTCCGCTATTCGGGCTGCCCAGCTGGGTATGAAAACAGCCTGCATCAATATGATGCTAGATAAAAGCGATAACCCCGTGCTTGGTGGTACCTGCCTCAACTGGGGGTGCATACCTTCAAAGGCACTGCTCGACGCGTCTCATAAGTTCGTTGAGGCGCAGCACGAGTTCGCAGATCTAGGAATTAAAACGGGCAAAGTCAGCGCAGATGTGCCCCGTATGATAGAACGCAAAGACGAAGTGGTCGCAGGGCTTACCGGCGGGGTTGCCGCACTGTTCGAAGGTAATGGAGTCACCGCACTTGCAGGTAAAGGCCGTTTGTACGCGAGTCGTCAGGTAGGCTACACGCCGCACGGTGGAAAGGAGCAGATGCTGCAGGCTGAGCATGTCATTTTGGCTCCTGGCTCTGTGCCGGTCGAGATACCGCCGGCGCCTTTGGTTGATGATTTGATCGTTGATTCAACTGGCGCGCTGGAATTCAAGCAAGCGCCGAAACGTTTGGGTGTAATCGGTGCCGGCGTTATTGGTCTTGAGCTCGGCAGCGTTTGGAATCGCTTAGGCTCTGAGACCATAGTGCTCGAAGCCATGGACGCGTTTCTGCCAATGGCAGATCACCGTATCGCGCGCGACGCCAAGCGAATTTTGACAAAACAAGGCCTCGATATTCGTATGGGAGCCCGGGTGACAGGCACCGAAGTCAAAGGCACAGGCAAAAGCAAATATGTGTGCGTCACCTATCAAGATAAAGATGGCGAGCATACTATTGAAGTCGACAAGCTAATCGTGGCCGTAGGGCGACGTCCCTATACGGAGGGGTTGTTGGCACCGGATTCGGGTGTGAACCTCGATGAGCGAGGGTTTTTGTATGTCAATGATCTGTGCGCTACCGATGCGACGAATGTTTTTGCGGTTGGCGATGTCGTCCGCGGTCCCATGTTGGCCCACAAAGGCATGGAAGAAGGCATCATGGTGGCTGAGCGCATTGCAGGGCATAAGCCGTTGGTCAATTACGATACAGTGCCCAGTGTCATTTATACTCATCCGGAAATTGCCTGGGTGGGGAAAAACGAGCAGCAGTTAAGAAGTGATGGCGAAGATTTCAGTGTTGGGAGTTTCCCTTATGCGGCCAATGGCCGTGCGCTCGCAGCAGGAGAAAACGAAGGCATGATTCGTGTCATTGCAGACAGCCACACCGACCGCATCCTCGGTGTACACGTCATTGGCGCTCAGGCATCGGAACTAATTGCTCAGGCGGTTATTAGTATGGAATTCAGCGCATCAGCGGAGGATTTGGGATTAATAATGTTCGCCCATCCAACGTTATCAGAGGGTATCCACGAGGCAGCGCTGAGTGCGCGCGGTCATGCAATACACACCGTTAATCGAGCGAAACGTTCGTAGCAATTTATTTGGTCATCGAAGTGTGACTTAGTACAAGGGAGAGAGAAAAAGCCATGAACCTACACGAGTATCAGGCAAAGGGTCTGTTCGCCCAGTACGGCTTACCGGTATCAGAAGGGTATGCGGTAGACACTGCAGACGAGGCAGTAGAAGCCGCGCAAAAAATTGGCGGTGACCGATGGGTGGTCAAAGTGCAAGTTCATGCTGGTGGGCGGGGCAAGGCAGGTGGCGTGAAGGTGGTCGATTCGCTGGACGGCGTTCGTGCCTTTGCCGATCAATGGATTGGCAAAAATCTAGTCACCATCCAAACCGACGAGAACGGACAGCCGGTGAGCAAAATTTACGTGGAAAGCTGTACCGATATTGAGCGGGAGTTGTACCTCAGTGCGGTTATTGATCGCGGAAGCCGGCGTGTCGTGTTTATGGCTTCTACGGAGGGCGGTGTTGAAATTGAGCAAGTCGCCGAGGAAACGCCCGAGAAAATTTTACGAGCGATTATTGACCCTGCAGTCGGCGCGCAGCCTTATCAGGGCAGAGAACTGGCGTTCAAGCTGGGTTTGCAGGGCCAGCAAATCCGTCAATTTGCCAATCTTTTCATGGGGTTGTCGAATTTATTTGAGGAATCAGATTGCTCATTGTTGGAGATCAATCCATTGGTGGTTACCTCGGATGGGGATATTCACTGCCTAGACGCCAAGATCAACATAGACGGCAATGCCCTGTACCGCCAACCCGCAATTGCCGAGCTGAACGATCCCAGTCAAGAAGACGAGCGCGAGGCTCAGGCCGCAGAGTACAGTCTCAATTACGTGGCGTTGGAGGGAAATATTGGCTGCATGGTCAATGGTGCTGGTCTTGCGATGGGCACCATGGACCTGGTCAAACTGCATGGTGGTAATCCTGCTAACTTCCTCGACGTGGGGGGCGGCGCTACCAAGGAAGCGGTGGCGGAAGCATTCAAAATCATTCTTTCCGATTCAGCTGTTCAAGCCGTACTCATTAACATCTTCGGTGGCATTGTAAGCTGCGCGACAATCGCCGAAGGCATTATTGGTGCGGTTCAAGAAGTCGGAGTGGAAGTACCAGTCGTTGTGCGCTTTGAAGGCAATAACTCAGAACTTGGACGTAAAACGCTAGCCGATAGTGGCCTGAATATCATTCCCGGAGAATCGTTGGTAGATGCCGTTGAAAAGGCAGTGGCAGCTGCGGGAGGTCAAGCATGAGTATTTTGATCAACAAAGACACCAAGGTGATCTGTCAGGGCTTCACCGGCTCTCAAGGTACTCTGCACAGCGAACAAGCGCTAGCCTACGGCACTCAGCTTGTCGGTGGGGTGACACCGGGCAAAGGCGGCACCACACACTTAGGGCTGCCAGTCTTCGATACCGTTGCTGATGCGGTCGCAACGACAGGCGCCACGGCGAGTGTCATCTATGTACCCGCTGGTTTCTGTAAAGATTCGATCCTCGAAGCATTAAGCGCGGGCATTGAGCTGATCGTTTGCATCACCGAAGGTATTCCCACGCTGGATATGTTGGCGGTGAAAGCGCGACTTGAGCAAAGTGGCGCGCGCATGATCGGTCCTAACTGCCCAGGCGTCATTACGCCCGGCGAATGCAAGATCGGCATCATGCCCGGCGACATCCATCTACCCGGCAAGGTGGGGATCGTCTCGCGCTCCGGTACCTTGACCTACGAAGCGGTTAAGCAAACGACGGACCGCGGTTTTGGCCAAAGCTCCTGCGTGGGCATTGGCGGTGATCCGATTCCCGGAAGCCATTTTATCGATGTGCTGGAACTCTTTGAGCAAGACCCGTCAACCGAGGCCATAGTCATGGTCGGCGAAATCGGTGGTAACGCCGAAGAGGAAGCTGCTGCCTATATCAAGGCTAATGTGACAAAGCCTGTTGTTGGCTACATAGCGGGTGTCACGGCACCTCCGGGCAAACGTATGGGCCATGCGGGTGCAATTATCGCCGGGGGCAAGGGTACTGCGGATGACAAATTCGCCGCCCTACAGGATGCCGGTGTTCTTACCGTTCGCAGCTTGGCGGAGATTGGTGACGCGCTGGCTGACGTTACCGGCTGGAGTTAAACCAAGGTTAATCGCGGTGGAGGAGTGCTTTTGCGGGCTCCTCTGGTTTTGCGAGTTGAACACCTTGCCTAACGCTTGAAATCCACTCCACCATCCCCATATCTCAACGCATACCAGCGTTAGGGGAACCCGCCAATGAGCGACACTCAGTCCGAGAATCAGTCCGAAACACTCAACTTTCAAACCGAAGCCAAACAACTATTGCAGCTGATGATCCACTCGCTGTATTCCAACCGCGAGATCTTCTTAAGAGAGCTTATTTCCAACGCCTCTGACGCTATTGATAAGTTGCGTTTTCGTGCGATCGAAGATGCCAGTCTGCTCGGTGACGACGCCGAATTTCATATCGATATTAGCTTCGATAAAGAGGCAGGCACACTGACAATTGCAGATAACGGCATAGGCATGTCCCGCGATGATGTAATCGCACATCTAGGTACCATTGCAAAATCTGGCACCGCAGAGTTTCTGTCAAACCTCACTGGCGACCAGCAGTCGGACTCTCAGCTTATTGGGCAATTTGGTGTCGGATTTTACAGCGCTTTTATGGTCGCAAAAGAAGTGGAGGTTCTGACTCAAAGCGCAGCAGGGGGCGAGGGCGTGCGCTGGCGCTCTACTGGTGAAGATGCATATAGCCTAGATGCCTTAGAAGACCTGCCCCGAGGTACAAAGGTCATACTGCACCTGCAAGACGACGCACTAGAGTACGCCGAGGATTCTCGTCTGCGTCATATTGTTACTCGGTATTCTGACCATATCGGCGTGCCGGTTAGAATGTTTTCGACACCCGGTTACGGCGCATCCGACGAGGAAGAGTTCGTAGCCGAGCTTGAAGCGGTCAACTCTGCTCAGGCGCTGTGGACACGATCTCGCTCCGAAGTGGAGGACGACGAGTACAAAGAATTTTACAAACACGTTTCCCACGACTTCGAAGACCCGCTGACCTGGAGCCACAACCGTGTGGAGGGTAAGTTTGAATACACCAGTCTACTCTACTTGCCCAAGCGCGCACCTTTTGATCTGTACAACCGCGACTTGCCCAAGGGCTTGAAGCTCTATGTGCAGCGCGTCTTCATCATGGACGACGCGGACCAGTTTCTGCCTTTGTATCTGCGTTTTGTCAAAGGAGTTATCGACTCCAATGATCTGCCGCTTAATGTTTCCCGAGAGATTTTACAGCAAGACGAGCGAGTTACTTCGATCCGCAATGCGGTGACTAAGCGTGTACTTAGCATGCTTGGGGACATGGCGAAGAAGGAACCCGAGCAATACCAGACATTCTGGAATGAATTTGGTGAGGTCATCAAAGAAGGAGCAGGCGAAGACTTCGCTAACCGTGAAGCGATTATGAAGTTACTGCGTTTTGCAACCACGAATAGCGCGAGCAGTGACAAGAACGCGAGCCTTACTGATTACATCGAGCGCAAAAAAGACGATCAGGAAAGTATCTATTACATTTGCGCCGAGACCCATGAAACTGCCAGTCGCAGCCCGCACTTGGAGATTTTCAAAGAGAAAGGCGTGGAAGTGTTGGTCATGT
Organism: uncultured Gammaproteobacteria bacterium; assembly: GCA_913049565.1. Next base: position 2,404 of record CAJWZG010000096.1, on the reverse strand, counting down.
TCGACCGAATCGACGAGTGGCTGATGAGTTCGCTTTCCGAGTTCGATGGCCTGCCCTTCGTTGATGTGATGCGTGGTGACGTAACGCTACCCGGTGAATCCAAGACAGATGCTGACAACGACGATGAGGAAGTCGACGAACACCCCCTTACAGAGCGCATTCAAGCGGTCATCGCAGATAAGGTCGAAGGTGTCCGGCCATCCAGGCGCTTAACGGACTCCCCAGCGTGTTTGGTGCTTTCCGACTTCGGCGTAGGCATCCAAATGCGCAAGATCTTGGAAGCCAGTGGTCAATCTATGCCAGAGAGTAAGCCGTTTTTTGAGTTCAATGCCGAACACCCGCTGTTGCATCGGCTAGATACCGAGCAGGATGAGGATCGCTTCGCTGAATTGGTGGAACTGCTGTTTGATCAGGCGAGCTTAGCCGAGGGCGGTACTTTGCAAGACCCTGCAACCTATGTGTCTAGAATTAACAGGTTGTTGATGGATTTGCTGCCTGCGAGCGACTCCTAGACGCCACAGTCAGCGTATCTATCTGACCGACAAGCCGTCACAATGATGGCGTGTCACCCTGATTGGTAGAGCGAATGAATGTCGCCATTGTGGGTGGCGGAAACTTTGGTACCGCCATCGCCAACATTATTGCCCGCAACGGCTATACCACATACCTGTGGATGCGCGATCCTGAGCAGGTAGAACAAACACTCCGAGCTGGTGAAAACCGACGTTATCTACCAGGGTATCCCCTTGAGCCCGGTGTCAAGCCCACTGCCGATCTAGGCCAAGCAACTAAAACTTCCCAGCTAATCTTTGTAGCTGTGCCCAGCGCGGGGTTCGCTTCAGTGTGTACAGAGATGGCACCCTTCATCAATCCAGACGATGTGTTAATTAGCGCGACTAAAGGTATAGCCCCGGGAGGCTTTCGTTTAATGAGCCAACTGCTCGGAGATTTTACGTCGAGCCAACATCTTGGCGCCATTTCCGGGCCGAACTTAGCTGAAGAAATCGCAGCACGTCAGTACGCTGGAACCGTGATTGCCACCCACCAGCAGCAAGATGCCACCCTGGTGCAGGAAGTTATGCGTAACGACACGTTACGAGTGTATGCCAGCGCCGACGTCTACGGCGTTGAACTCGGCGGGGCTTTGAAAAATATTTACGCCATCGTTTGCGGTCTAGCCTCAGGGTTGAACGTTGGTCAGAACACCATTGGATTGTTAGTGACGCGTGCCCTAGCCGAAATGAGTCGTTTCGCGGTTTCAATGGGCGGCAATCCTTTTACCTTCCTTGGGCTCGCTGGAGTCGGCGATTTATTGGTGACCTGTACCTCGCCCTTAAGCCGAAATCATCAATTGGGTGAGTGTATTGCTAAAGGCATGTCGTTGGATGAAGCGTCTGCTTCGCTTGGCAAGCTCGCTGAAGGGGTGAATACCCTTGAGCTTGTTTACGCAAAGAGCCGGGAGCTAGACGTGTACATGCCGCTGGTTGACGGCCTGCATCGCATTGTCTTTCAGCAACAAGGGGTGGCAGAAGTAATCAGCACATTGATGAGCAACACTGAAGGCGCCGACGTCGAGTTTGTGGATCCATCGCGTTGGCAGTAGACGAGCATCAGTCAGCTGTAGTCGGCGAACTCATTGGCGCGGTTTACCAACGCTTCAACCGAGCTGAATTGTTCTATGGTCATGGAACCGATAATCCGTGGGACGAAGCGGTATATCTTGTTTTGAGTGTCACCGGTTACGTTGATGATGAGGCATCGCTCGCGCTCCAGGTTGATCCTGCCGACCTTCAGCGCGTTGAACAAATCACAAACCAGCGAATTAAAAATCGAACACCTCTGGCGCATCTGCTCGGGGAATGTCAGTTTATGGGGCAGAGATTTTTCGTTGAGCCAGGGGTGATGATTCCCCGCTCGCCTATCGGCTACTTACTCGGTGAGCCTCTTGAAGAGTGGGTTTCATTGCAAGTCGAAAGCATCCTTGACCTCTGCGCGGGCGTTGGGTGTCTGGGTATTCTAGCGGCCAAACGCTATCCTCAGGCCACGGTGACGCTCGTGGAACTCGACTCGCGGGCGGCACTGCTCGCTCGGAAAAATGTCGATCTACACAACTTGAGCCATCGTGTTGAGGTGGTCGAAGGCGATGCCTGTAAATGGTTGTCAGCACAAACCGAGCAATGGGATCTGATTCTAACGAACCCGCCCTACGTCAACGCGGCTGATATGCAGGCCTTGCCTCAGGAATATCGACACGAGCCAGAGCTTGGCCTTGCGGCAGGTGATGACGGGCTCGCGCTGGTCGATCGATTTCTCCCTCAGCTGCGAGAACGAATGAAACCCGACGCGATTTTCCTTTGTGAAGTGGGTGCTAGTGCGCCGGCCATGAAAAGAAAGTATGCCGACC
>CAJWZG010000095.1 GCA_913049565.1 uncultured Gammaproteobacteria bacterium | reverse complement strand
TGTTGCTTTTTTCAGCACGCACTTTAAAGTCTAAGAGTTTTTCCGCGTCAATATTTCGACGTTGAGAAGACAAAAACTCGCCCAACGGTATGAAAGAAAAAATCTCTGGCGTATTTGACATACGTTTAAGGCCTCGTCTACTGCGCCACAATGAAGCGGCTTGGTCATATTTTGAACACAACTGAATGTTTTCTGGACTAGAAAGAATATTCCATGCAGCCAAAGGCCATGCGCGAAGTTTAGCTTCTGTTCCGGAATCTTCTCTCGTAATGCTTGAAAGACCAGGAACTGGTTCAGAAAAATTGATGCCGTCGCTTTCTCGGGAGAATTTGATTTCATAAGGGCTCATAAGTCGTTGCCCTATCCATCGAGCCTGTGGTATTGCCACCGCGCGACCAAGTAACTCAATACGTTTGATACAGCTCCGATGGCTATCAACTGCTTTCATCCATGGACGACCAGGTATCATTAGTGGGTAACAAGACTCTGTCCATCCTACCGGGAAGCCATTTAAACGTTCTGCATCTTCAATCTCGAGGGTCTCTACCTCGGCCAACGCTCGGTCAATTAAGTCCCGATGGGTAACTTTTAACATCATTCCTCCCCGCTTATTTGCGGTTGATTGCCGTTCTGGTGGCTACTTGCCTTGCCAGTTTGGTGCGCGCTTTTCGGCAAAGGCTTTAGGGCCTTCGATGAAATCTTCGCTGCCGACCATAGTTCTTACCGAATCATATTTGCCTTCCATCGCATCTTGCAGTGAAGCGCTGTCGAGGCTTTTGTAAACGACGTCTTTGCTCGCACGAATCGATAGCGGCGCACATGCACAAATTTGCTTGGCCCATTCCATGGCTGCGTCCATTAGTCGGTCATGGGGCACAACATCGTTAACAAAACCTAGCTCTTTGCCTTCTTCTGGGCTGACATGACGTCCGGTAAGAATCATGCCCAAGGCGCGTTTGGGCCCAATTTGCCGAGGCAATCGGTTGAGGCCTCCCGCTAGCGCAGCAAGTCCCACCTTGGGCTCTGGCAGTGCGAACTTCGCGTTCTCAGACGCAATAATCAGGTCGCAGGCCAGCGCAATTTCGAAACCGCCACCCATGGCGACACCATTGACCGCAGCGATAACTGGCTTGGTCATGTCGAAACGCGACGTCAGCCCGCCAAAACCGCGTGGCGTCGGCACTCGCTCGCCACCCTCGGCTTGATAGCGTAGATCGTTACCAGCGCTGAAGCCCCTGCCTTCGCCGGTAATGATCGCAACCCACATATCGTCGTCGGCAGCAAAATCATCGAATACTTGCCCGAGTTCTGCGTTGGCTAGTGGATGCAGGGCGTTCAACCGATCGGGTCGATTGATGCGGACCGTCATGATGTGATCGGCTTTCTCTACGGTGGAATATTCACCCATTTGCGTTCTCCTCCCTTGTGCAATTGTGATCTCGATGTGTTCTGACTTTAACTGAAGGGCAGGCGGTGTGCATAACTGTTGAAGTCGATCAGTTCTGCGGGCTCGCCGGGGCCGCCTAGGCGCAGCTGGGTCAGACTGCAGTTCGCAAAGTGGTATTGCGCCCACTCTGTGGGGTGACCGTGCACCATCTCGCCCAAAGCAATCGCCATGGCCGCTCCGTGGCTGACCACCAACACGGTTTCGTCGTCGCCGTGTGCGGCGCTGATTTCTTCAATGCTCTCTCGCATACGGGCAGCTACCGTTGCAAGACCCTCACCGCTGGGTGGTGCCCAGTGGATGTCCTGATTAAAACGTTCGATCAAATTTCGCTCAGCGTTCAAATCGACAAAGCGCTCACCTTCCCAGTCTCCAATGGACATTTCAGCAAGGCCATTCACGACGACATGGTTGTGCTTAGATGCTGGAGCAGCCAGCGCACCGGTATGTCGACAACGCTGCAGTGGGCTGGTGTAAACAGCCGTCAGTGACTCGTACTTGCTGAGATAACGTCCCGTCCGCCAAGCCTGCCAGCGGCCGCGTAGCGTCAGCGGACTGTCTGTGGAGCCGTGCCATCGGCCGACTTTGTTCGCGGTTATTTGTCCGTGCCGCAGCAATAACAATCGTGGTGCCATAGTGATGCCTTTATTGTGTGGGACAGCTTGACCTAAGACGCGAAGCGTTTTGCGACAAGACAACCAACGAGATCACCTTCGACATTTACTGCAGTTCTAAAGGTATCTAGTGGTCGCTCGATAAGTAGCAGTAGGCCAATGGCTTCTAGCGGTATGCCAACAGCGAGCAGTACCATTTGCATGCCGGCCATTGAGCCAGAGGGGATACCCGGCGCTCCAACAGAGGAGAGCATGGCAACCAAGAATATGGCAATGACGCCTGTTGTACCCAGATCAACGCCGAACATGTAGGCCAGGAATACTGCAGCAATGCCCTCAAACAAGGCAGTTCCGTCCATATTCGCAGTTGCGCCGAGTGGCAAAACAAACGCGCTGCGTGCTTGATCGACACCGAGATGTTCCTGCGCCGTTTTCATGGAAAGTGGCAACGTGGCAGCGCTGGATGAGGTAAACAGGGCGGTAATCATTGGCTGGCTAACCGCCTGCAAGAATTGCAGCGGGTTCTTTCCCGACACCAACCAAGCGATAGTCGGCAACACGACCAAACCGTGGAATAGCGTTGCCCCGAATACCACGCCGGCCAACTGGCCAAGCGCGGCGAGTGTAGTGAAATCAATCTTCTGCGCTAGTTGGAAGGTGATAGCAAACAAACCAATTGGCAATGTGGTCAAGACCCAACCGGCCAGCTTGTAAGTGACTTGCGCAAGCTCATCGAAGATTTTAGGTAGCGCAGAATCTGTGGGCAGGGTGATTGCGGCCGCTAAGCCAACCAAAATGGCCCCCACTAAAATACCCAGCACGTTCATCTCTGCCAGCGCGTTGAATGGATTAATCAGCATTCGCTGCAGTAAGTTGTTGAGCAAGTTGAACGTAGAGCCGTCGCCGGGATCGATCAGTCGCGCAGACTGTGCGGTGACGTCGCCAAGAACGCTGGGGTCGTCTATGAGAGGCGGAAAGGTGGTCCACGGGTGGTAAAACAAAACGACGATCAAGCCGATAATTACCGCAATGCCCGTGGTGGTGAGGTAGTACGCAACGGTAACACTGCCCAACCGTCCCATTTGGCGCGAGGCGCGCAGCTGCATCACACCAGCAATCAACGAAAAGAAGATCAGTGGCGCAATCACCATTTTCAGCGCAGAGAAAAAAGCAGTGCGTAGCAGCTGGGTCAGTTGATCTAGCCAAACTACGTCAGGCAGTGCAACGGCAGCCAGCCAGCCGAGCACGGCAGCGGCAAAGATCAAAGGAGCAAACCAGCGTGAGTTCATATCAATCCCAAGGTTCGAGCGAGGCTGCCCATGATATTCAGGCCTGCCAACCCATGTCGTTATCTCAAGAGAGAAATGGTGCCTTGGGTAGCTCAAATTAGCAAAAGTTCAGCCAAGGGTGAGGATAATCATCTGCTTTATCAGGAGACCGTTGTAAGCTCTTCGCTCTTGTTGAATGTAGAGTAAAAATGAACGGAAGATCTCTAGATCACAGGGCTTGGCTTTTGGTGACTATCTTTTTATGCCTGCTTACCAGCTGCAGCACTGGCGATGAGTCAGAGCAAACCGCTCGCTACCGGGCCGTTGAAGGCGCGACCATGGGCACTTACTATCGGGTGCAATATCGACAGCAGCACAGTTGCGCTGTTACTCAGCAAGAGCTTGACGCACAGCTACTGGCCTTCAACCAAAGCCTGTCCACCTATATTAAAGACTCCGAAATCAGTGCGTTCAATCGGGCTCCGGCCGATAGTTGGCAAGCGCTATCTCCTCGATTGTTGTCGGTTTTGCAGGCGGCGCTCGAGATTTGGCGAGAAAGCGATGGAGCGTTTGATGTCACGATTGGTCCATTGGTGAACCTTTGGGGATTTGGGCCAGTGGATGTTACAGAGTTGCCAACGGCTCAAGAACAACAAATAACGGCCCGTTGGGTGGGAATGAAGCAACTGCAATTAGATCGAGCCAATGCAAGTGCACTGAAACAATCGGATGAGGTATACGTTGATTTATCCGCGCTCGCCAAGGGTCTTGGGGTTGATGAGTTAGCAGATTATCTAACCAACAAGGGTTGCACAGACTACATGGTGGATATTGGTGGCGAAATGCGTACCTTGGGGCAAAGCCCGTCCAGCCGCCCATGGCTCATTGGTATCGAAAAACCTGTTGCCGGTGCGATGGGCTCGATCCAGCGAGTGCTCAGCGTCTCAGGACAGGCTGTGGCAACCTCAGGCGACTACCGCAACTTTCGCAAGGTCGACGGCATTCGTGTCGATCATGTAATTGACCCTCGCAGTGGTCGACCGGCAGACAATGAAGTGGCTTCGGTAACTGTTGTTCACCCTGAGGCTATGTTTGCTGATGCATGGGCCACAGCAATTATGGTGCTGGGCAGCGAGGCCGGTTTGGGGGCTGCACAGAGGCTGAATATCCCGGTGTTGATTATTGAGAAAAGCGCTGATGGCGAATTTTTAGAGCGCTATACTCCAGCTATGGCCGCTTACTTTGTTGCGGCCTCATCCTCCCTGCTTTCGGAGTAAGTTATGGAAACCGCAGTCGTTGCGTTCTTTGTGATGCTAACCCTAGTAGCTGCTATGGCTATAGGTGTGATGTTTGGCCGTCAGCCAATTGCCGGCAGCTGTGGTGGTATGAAAGCACTTGGCATGGAAATGGAGTGCGAGGTTTGTGGCGGCGACCCGCAAATGTGTGAAAAGTCGCCCTTTATTAAATCCAAACCAGACTCGGAAGAGAAGACAACCTCAGATCTAGTGCGGCGGGTCGGCAAGTAATTCGTTTCGTCGTTCAATCCTTGCGACATTCCATTGCCGTGAAACTCCTCTTCGAAATAGCGCTGCGTTACTCTCTAGGTCGATTCGGATTTGCAGGTCGCACCGGCAGTAGTGCTACCGGGGCTGCTTTTGTCGGATCTCTAGCGATCTCGGGTTTAGCGATTAGCATTGCGGTGTTGGTATTTGTCGTTTCTGTCGTCAACGGATTTGAGCGCGAACTGCGCGAGCGGTTGCTTGGTGTGTTACCACATATAACGGCGGCCTCTCCTCAAGGTATGGCGATAGCAGAGTTACCCGATCTTGTTAACCTTGATCCTCGGTACGGTTTAACTGCAGTGGCACCGGTCATTCAAAGCGGTGGTTTGTTGGCCGCTAACGGTCAGGTACGCCCAATGCAGCTCAATGGCATAGATGATCGTTATGCATCGGTCAGCGCTGTTGCTGAATTTGCGATAGATGGTTCTTTTTCTGATATCCGGCAAGAAGTCTTCGGCATAGCACTAGGTTCGCGGCTCGCGGCCCAACTGAACCTGCGGGTTGGTGATGACGTTGTTGTGCTGCTGCCCGATCAGCGCATCAGCATTGCCGGGGCAATGCCCAGACAAAAGCGCTTTACCGTTGTCTGTATATTTCTCAGCCAGTCCCAGTTAGATAGCACAGCCGCATTCGTCAGCCTAAACGATGCCCAGCGTTTGTTGCGAATGCCTGGACGCGTCCACGGGTTGCAAGGAAGGCTGACGGATCTATTCGACAGCTACAACGCTAGCCAATTCCTTTATTCCAAAATGGCTGCCAGTGAGCCAAGGGTGCGTTCGTGGATGACAGAGTACGGTACGCTCTACCAAGCCATATCAGTACAAAAAGCGACGTTATTTTTACTCTTCTCTCTGCTCATTGCGGTTGCAGCGTTCAATCTGGTCTCTGGATTAATCATGATTGTCGAGCAGCGAAGGGGTGATATCGCTATTTTGCGCAGCATGGGTACTAGTCGTATCAGGGTGCTTGGTCTTTTTTGCTTGGTCGGTACGTTGTTAGGTGCGATAGGTACGCTGATGGGGAACATTATTGGTCTGGGGCTTGTGTTCCTAGTGCCGCCTTTGATCAATGTAGCAAGCGCTGCTCTTCAATATGATCTGATGTCTCAATATTTTATCGGGTATCTTCCGGTTCAGGTGCTGAAGGAAGACTTGTTACTCATCAGCGGGCTGTCAGTAGGAGCTGCGCTAATGGCCAGTTTGTACCCTGCGTGGCGTGCCATAGGCCTAATGCCCAGTCGGATACTTGCCAATGAATGATCAGTTTCAAATTTTATCTAGTCGGGGGCTGACTAAGACGTTTGTTCAAGGCAGCGAAGTCATTAGCGTATTAGATAGCGTTGATCTTAGCCTGCAATCCGGAGAGAGAGTGGCAATTATCGGTCGTTCAGGCTCTGGCAAAAGTACGCTATTGCACCTATTGGCGGGCCTAGACGATGCGGATCAAGGCACGGTTGCTGTTTTTGGTGAAACCATGACTCCGGCAAGCAACGAGGCTCGCACCTCATTGCGTCGGCGATTTATGGGATTTGTCTATCAGCACCATCACCTGCTGCCGGAATTTACGGCTCTCGAGAATGTCGCAATGCCGCTTCGCCTGAACGGTAAAAGCCAGAGCGAGGCGCGAGAATTGTGTGCTGATCTCCTTCAAAGAGTAGGGCTGATTGACCGCTTGCAGCATCTGCCGAGTGAGTTGTCTGGTGGGGAGCGTCAGCGAGTCGCGGTAGCTCGGGCGTTGATTCATGAACCTAAGCTGGTGCTAGCAGACGAACCAACGGGAAATCTGGATTCAACAACTGCGGCTGAATTGATGGAGTTGATGGTGGAACTCAGTGAAAACCGTGATGTGGCAATTCTGGTGGTAACTCATGACGCCTCTATGCTGCACCAGTTCAACCGTGTTCTTACGCTAGCCGAGGGCAGATTAGTTGATGCCTAGTCGCATAACTGAACAGGGCTTGGTGGCACCATCGACGCAGTCTACTGGTCTTGTAGCCCGCATGGCTGTCCGAATGCTGCTTGAGGGGTCAAATGGTTTCGGGCGCCTTGTCACTTGGGTATCGCTCATTGGGTTAGTGCTGGGAGTTGGAGTGCTGACTCTCGTGGTTAATGTGATGAATGGGTTTGATCATGAACTTCGGCAGCGACTGTTAGGCAGTGTTGCACATGTTTCGATAGACCAGTCCACACTGTCTGAGCCGTTGCAAACGGCTCTCGCTCAACACCCGGATGTGGCCGGTGTCGCTAGGTATTTTCAGGGTTTCGGTATGGTCACGGCGGGCAGCAGACCGCATCCTATCAATGTCATTGGATTTGCAGGCAAGGACTTACTGCAAATGAGTGAATTGAGCTCTGTTATGCGGCAGGGCAGTCTCAGCCACTTACAGAATTTTGCCGATTCTGTCGTGATTGGCGAACCGCTCGCACGGTACCAAGGTTTGTCGCTGGGAGATCCTGTCCTGATCGCTTTAACAGTCAGTCAAGGGGAAAGCGCTATATTACGCTGGCTCAGACTGAACTTGGTTGGCACCTTTGAACTTGGAGCGGAAACGGATTACAGCATGGTGCTGGTCAACTTAGACCAGCGCGACGATGCAAGTTGGCAGGCTTTAGGGGAGTTGGGTACTCGAGTGATGTTAGAAGATCCCATGCGCGCCTCGGCCGTCGCAGCGATGTTGTCATCTGAGGATCCCTTGGCCAGTTTAGAAACTTGGGAGCAGGTGTACGGTGAACTGTTTCAGGCAGTACGCATGGAGAAGACCATGATGTTCACGCTGCTGTTGCTTGTCGTCGCTATTGCCGGATTCAATATTATTGCTGGGCAGTCAATGATGGTGCACGAAAAACGGGCGCAAATTGCGATGCTTCGCACTTTGGGCGCTGATGGAAAATTCGTTCTGAAACTGTTTTTGTCTCAGGGCATGTTTATCGGGTTGCTTGGCACTTTGGGTGGTGTTGGCTTGGGCCTATTGATGACGAGCGTTGTCGATCAGCTGATTGATTTTCTCGGAGAAATTAGCGGGCAGCATTTGTTGGATGGATCCTATTTCGCAGTTGTTCCGACGAAGCTGGTGGCTTGGGATTTGATAGCTATTGTCGGTATTAGCACCTCTATCGCGCTACTTTGCGCCTGGTTGCCTGCGCGTCGGGCAAGCCAACTGAATCCCGCTCAGTTTCTGCACTAAAGTCCTTTGTTCAGTTTCGCGAGTTGGCTTTTTTTGTCACGGCTCGAGAGCGTATACGCTTCTGCCATTGACGCATTACCCGGTTGCGCCAAAGAAAGTGGGTGGCGGTAAATCCCAAGCTTCCACTGATTAGGCCGCAGATTAGCGCTCCTAACAGAAACGGTTCGCTAATCGTCCAGAAATTCGCGAGAACCCAGTCTAAGGTTATTTCCATCTGTATCTCTCTGACGTCGATATCGAGAATCAGCGCGCCCAGGCGATACGAGGCGTAGAACATGGGAGGGATCGTTAGGGGGTTGGTGATCCAAACCAATGCCACTGAGATAGGTAGGTTTACTCTAGTAAAGATGGCGATTAACGCAGCCAAAAGCATTTGTGACGGCACTGGAATAAAAGCCGAGAACAGGCCGACAAATACCGCGCCAGAAACAGAGCGGCGATTAAGATGCCACAGCTCAGGACGATTGATCAAATGAGCCACAGGTCGAAGGGCTGATATCTCGCGCAACTTGTCGCGAGAAGGAATTAACTTGCGCAGTCGATCTTTCATGATAGGAAGTTACTGATCGACCCAGTGCCTTGATCTATGTACGAATTCATTAGGCTCTCCAGTTGCGATCTCATCTTTTTTAGGGGTTTCCGGCTCTTTCGGGTTGCGTAATTGGGTTTGCTTCTTTCTGGGTTAGAGAGCCGTGAGTACTCGTGAACCCGAGCTTTCGAAAATCGGAGCTAGTCAATTTGCTGAGCTATAGTTTTCTCTAGCCTTGTCGGACCAGGGCTGCATCAGCTCGACGGACCATATCGTAGAGTGACTCAATCAACTCCTCTTTCTCGGGAGAGGTGAGAAACGAGCCAATTTCGAAGCTATCGCCGCGATGCACCAGAGCGACCGTCTTACGATACCAAGGGTGCACAGCCTGCTTAACATGAATCTTGGTGAAAAAACGCTCCCATGTTTGAGTGTTATCAGGCGCGTCTATCCCGGTCTCAAACCGAATTTCATCTGGGCTGAAAATGATGACTTCCTGCAAGCTAGTACGACGCAAGCACAGCCATAAACAATAGCTCAGCGCAGCCATTTCTAGGCCCGTAAAGGGTAAGACCATCCAGTAACCAAAAAATAAAAACGTCAAGGCGATGCCGAAAGAAAGCAACATCATGAATCCAAGGAAGTACTTCAGGGCCCGCCAACTCAGAGAATGATTGGGCTGCAAAATAATCTGACCAACGGATTTATCGAGATCCGAATGGGTATCGCTTTCAGTGTTGAAGTACTCGCAGTGAATCATAAACGCGCAAAACCTTGTGTTACAGATAGCGTAATTGCCAATTGGCGAAAAGATGAACTTGAAAAACCGTCCATTGAACGCCATTCAATACTGCACGATAGCAGTGAAAGATATGTCAACCGAGACTAACAGCTAGCTTTTGTTTAGCTTCTCGAAGGTGTTGCAATGTTAACGATGCAGTTTACACAACGGGTAGATGCGGCTTTTGCGGCAGCGCACGAGTTGGCTTCACTAAAGCGTCACGCAAGCCTAGAGCCGGTGCATCTCGCGCAGGTGATGATCCAAGATGATCAGGCGATGCTGTCAGTTATTGCCGCAGCTGATGAAAAAGGAGCACAGCAGCTGGCCGCAACGCTCGGCGAAGCAGTGGAG
>CAJWZG010000094.1 GCA_913049565.1 uncultured Gammaproteobacteria bacterium | reverse complement strand
TTACTGGGCAAAAGATCGGTGATTAGATGACGACCTCTATGCCTAAAGAAGAATCGAAAGCATGGTTTGGCGCAGCGCCGCCGGATTTAACCATGGTAACTCGCGTCCGAGAACCGGCATGGGTGTACAACTATTTGAAAACGTTCTACGTAGATGAGAGCCGGCCTTTGGGCGTAAACAACAAGGTGTTTGCTAACGTCGGTATGCCTAATGTGCTCCTCGATCTTCAGGGCGTTCAACGCCAGGTCTGCGTCGGCGGTGAGTGTGACGAGTTAAAAGTAGAAGCTGGCACGGGTGTGATGACGCCTAGCGAGTTTGATGCCGCGATCTATGATCTGACGAACTTCTTATATTACGTCAGTGAGCCTGCCAGATTGGAGCGTCAGCGCACAGGTGTTTTTGTATTGCTGTTCCTGATTATTCTTGGAAGTTTTACCTACTTGCTCAACCGCGAGTACTGGAAAGACATAGACGTAAAACATTAAGACACAACTGGCAAATACGTTTGGCAAGGTGCCGAGCGCACGCCACGGAAAGCATTGCTCTTTGGGAACACGCCTTCAGTAGAAGGAGGACCGAAGACCCAGACCGAAGACCCAGACGTGAGAGATAAGCCCTTATGAGCATAGTAACCAAGCGTTCAGCCATGACCCTTTTTTCCGATCCGAGAGACCAATACTCTCACCGCGTTCGTTTGGTGCTGGCAGAAAAAGGGGTCACCGTCGATATTGTTGATATCGTTGCAGGGAAAGAGCCAGAAGATTTAGCCGAGCTAAATCCATACAACACGCTGCCGACATTAGCCGACCGCGACCTGGCGTTATATGAAGCGAACGTCATCATGGAATATCTGGATGAGCGTTTTCCTCACCCACCTTTATTGCCGGTTTATCCTGTTCAGCGTGCACTGTCGCGGCTGTGGATCACTCGAGTGGAAAAAGAATGGAGCTCACGCTTGGACGTTCTTATGTTGGGTAAAGGGCGCGAGACGATACTTAGCAAGGCGCGAAAAGAGTTGCGTGAGAGCATTATCGCCATTGCACCGATTTTTGCTGAGAAACCCTTTTTCATGAATGAAGAGCTGTCACTGGTCGATTGCTGTGTGGCACCGATCCTCTGGCGGCTGAAGGAAGTGGACATTGCGCTTCCCGAAAGGTCAACCAAGCCGCTACATCGCTACATGCAATCCATTTTTGAGCGTGATGCTTTTCGCTCTAGCTTGACCGAAGCAGAAATGGAGATGCGTGAGTGAAAGCACGTCGGCCCTATCTGCTTAGAGCGCTTTATGAGTGGATCGTTGACAGCGGAGAAGTTCCCAATATTTTGGTAGACGCTGAAATCGCCGGGGTAGTGGTGCCTAAAGAACATGTCCGAGACGGGCAGATTGTTCTCAACATTTCCCCTCAAGCCGTCAGAAACCTAAACCTGGGCAACGAATTTGTGATGTGCGAAGGGCGGTTTTCCGGCCGTAGCATGGAACTGATCTTGCCAGTTGAGAGCATCCGCGCGATTTATTGCCGAGATTCCGGGCAAGGCTTGGCGTTCGACGACGAAGACATGCTTGTTGACGAATCAACCTCGGAACCGATTAACGCCGAGCGCTCTCCTCAGCCTGTTGATGCAGATTCTCCAGCTGCGAGTTCAGATCCGTCAGGCTCCAAACCTACATTGAGACTGGTATAGAGCGGCGCACCAGAACCGTTTGTTGGTCATTCATTGAGGCTGTCTTCGTTCAACTCGTCAGGCAAGTAGTCGAAGACTTTGACAATTTTTTGAACACCGAACGATTTCTGTGTCTCCTTGACGACGAGATCTCCATCGTTGCGGCTGATTTTTCCAAGCAAGTAAACGATGCCATTTTCTGTCACTACTTTAACTTTGCCTGCCGGCACATTCGGTGCGGCGATCAGACTTGCCTTCACCTTCAGCGATAAGTAACTGTCGTTGGTGCGCGCCAACATCGAAATCGGCCCCCCCACAGTGAGATAGTTGTAGACCTTGTCTGGGTCGACTTTGTACAGCGATTCGGTCACCTCGGTGGCTTTTTGTTTTAAGCCCGAAGATGTCACCTCACCCAATAGCAACACGAGGCCGTCGTAAACCGTAATCACTAAATGCGCACTATCGAAGCCTTCATCAGCGGCGCGAATTTCACGCTCGATGACAAACTCTAAGGCATTGTCATCGATTAAATCCCCCGGCGTACGCTTCTCTATGGGGTTGTTTGTGCAGCCAACTAAAATAGACAAGAGCACAGCCGCTAGCGCAGCTGTGAGGTTAAGATTGCGAAGTTTCATAGAAGGCGTCTTTTATCCAAGTAATCGTAGGCAGGTAGTGTGAGTGTGATATTGCCAAAACGTCAAATCTCACCTCGCGCTCCAAAGCACCTGTGGATTGGAGATAGTGTTTTGCCGTGGCAGTTATGCGTCGCTGTTTGCTAACAGTGACAGATTCCTTCGGGCGACCGAATAAGCAGTTTCTGCGGTACTTTATTTCAATGAAAATCACGGTCGAGGAGGTCGATGATCGGTCTAATGCGATCAGGTCGATCTCTCCATATCTACAGTGATAATTGCGCGCCAGTATAGCTAGGCCCCGCAAACGCAAATACAATCCCGCGAAATGCTCGCTCCAGTGTTGGGCCATGACCATGCGGCGCTCGAAAGACTGCCTAGTCGCCTAGTTGATCTTGAACCTGCAAGTTACCTCTTCGATCAATTCTCGTAACGGCTAGCTGTCGTTGAATCCGCCCCCCTAAGCCGAGAATCAGATCACCGCTCGCCGACTCAAGTCTGATTTGGAAACTTTTATCGAGTGTCGCGTTGTGCAAGGCTAACCAGTGTGTCCAGGTTGCTATGCGGTAAGCGTCCAGCCCTAATGCGTACAATGCTACTAGAGGGGCCTTCTCAAGTTCAAACGTATCAGCCATGCCTTGTTCAATGTCGTTTGGCGATGCGAGCAATGGGAGTGCCGTCACGTTGAAACCTGCTAATTCCTGCAAGTTGTTAGACCGAGTCGTTTGCGAGGTAGCGAATACGGGTAGCTCGTCAGCAAAGTGGAACTTCAGTGCGGGTACCAGTGCTTCTGCTTCCAAACTATTGGTAAACGCGACCACAGCGTCGACATCCTTGCGCTCTCTAGGCAAAAACTCGAGCTCTTCGTTTAACAAACTCTCAAGCTCTTTGCGTCTACTTTGACTGTCCGCCACGCCCATAGCGATGCCAACGGCCCCAGTAATTTCTCTTGGTCGATTAAAGGTAGCCAGTGAGACAGCGCCATGCCAATCTTGGATCAGTGCTTTATTCGCCCTGTCCGCCCAAGGCTCCTTATTTGCGACAACTATGACTCGGTTGTGCCCTCTGGCCTTAAGGACCTGGCTCAACGTAAGTGCTTCATCCTCGATGGCGGCAGCGAATTGGTAAACGAACCTGCTCACGGGCATGGTTAGCGTAGAAAGAGGTTCTTGAACTCGATTCAATAAGATATGCGTGGTGGGTGTCGCCGATTGCGCCTGTTCTGTGCTGGTTTGTATCAATAGAGAATAGAAAGCTTGCGCGCGGGACTTCGCTAACGGGCCTATGAGCACATGGCTATTATCATTTGACGCCTGGGTCAGCAGCATTTGATTGGTGTACTGGTTGCTGTCAAGGAACGTTAAACTGCCGGGTTTAGACTCAGCTGAATCAGCCGAAATAGGCATTGGAGAGGCGCTCGGTGTTTGGTCTGCAAAAAAACCTGTGGTCAGCCCATCTCTGACCGCTTTCCCCGCACTGGATAGGCGACCGCTAAGCGGCAACATGACTGCGATGTTTGGCCTCTGGTAAACCGACAGTCGCCGTAAAGCTTCAGGAGTTGTCAGGGTTGCTGTATGCGAGGGGTTTTGTTGTTGCCAATCGTTCCATCGCGCTAAGGCTGCTCGAGGGGATTCCGATTGGGCGATGACATCTCTCAGACTGATCCATCCGGCAACTGTATCGTCTATTTGTTTGAGCTGACTTGCGATTCCCGGCAGCGTCTTGGCGACACTTAGAAGGCGAGAAATAATCAAACGGTTCGGCGATGTTGCAGAGGCTCGCGAGAAATCAGGACTCTGCAAAGCAGACCAGATCCGATTTTGTGAGTCTACGGTGAACCGATTTGCAAGTTGCTGGTTGATAACCTGTAGTTGAAGCAAGCAGTTTCTCGCGCGAAGTTCTTCGCAAACTTTGCTAATAACATTCAAGTCGTTCGGTAAAACGTCTCGCACGTCCGATAATGCGAGGGCGGCTTGATGGTAATCCGCTGTTTGGATAGCGGTACGGGCTAGCAATCGAAAGTAGACATCTCGAAGCGCTATGGCACTAGGTAAACCCTGCAGCTGAGCGATTAACAGTGCCGCGCGGGTATCGTCGCCGTCATCCATAGACGCCTTAGCGTTAGCCAGTAATTTTTGAGCGCTTCGATCATCCGCTGTGGGATAGCTCTTTTTGAGCGCCGCGTAGGCGTCTGTTCGTGCGTTCTTTGGTTGCGTCGGTTTAACAACCACCGATCCGTCGCTGTCGTTTGGCAGCTGGGTGGTGCTTTGGCACCCGTAGAGGGCCACAATGCAAAGACAGTGAATAAGGAAGTTTTTGGACATGTCGGGAACTCTGTATGTGGTCGCTACTCCGATTGGACACTTAGGAGACATCAGTCGTCGAGGTGTTGAGACCCTTAAACACGTTGATCTAATTGCTGCCGAGGATACCAGACGAACCCGAGTATTGTTGCAGCACATCGACCGTCACGATTGTGAGCTTGTCAGTGTGCATGAGCACAATGAAGAAACCGTCGCGCCAGGACTCATCGAGCGATTGAAACAAGGGGCCGAACTCGCGCTGGTGAGCGATGCGGGAACACCGTTGATTAACGATCCTGGCTATTTGCTGATTCAACTTGCATGGCAGCATGGTGTCAGGGTTGTGCCAATTCCGGGAGCCTGCTCAATTACAACCGCACTGAGCGTCTGTCCCATACCTTGCCAGCCGTTTCGTTACGTTGGGTTTTTATCCAGTAAACCCAAGATGCGCATATCGCAACTGCAAGAGTGGTTGCTGATGCCGGACGCGCTGGTGTTTCTTGAATCACCACATCGAATCCGCGCTGTTCTGACAGACATTGCGGAGGTGTCTACTAGACGCATCTTGATCGGTCGGGAGATGACAAAACAGTATGAGTCCTTTTTGGTTGGCGAGGCGTATGAGGTGTTGTCTCAACTTGCCGAAGTACCCAAGGGGGAGTTTGTTTGCGTCGTGGAGGCTGCAGAAAGCGTTACTGCTAAATTTGATCTCACGCATGTTGTTAAAACACTCTTGCAAGAGGTGTCTGCGGCTCAGGCAGCTAGGCTGGCAGCGCAAATTTGCGGTGTACGCAAAAAAGAAGCGTATGCGCTGGCGCTGCAAATCAATGATGCCAGTGAGCGGCGGTAAACTAGGGATTGGCTTGTGCTTCGCTGTGTTGCTCCGTAACCTGCGCGCGAGAGTCAGCTGGGCAGTCGCCGGTTCGTCTTTGACGAACGGGAGGAAAGTCCGGGCTCCATAGGGCAGGGTGCCAGGTAACGCCTGGGGGGCGAAAGCCTACGGAAAGTGCAGCAGAGAGTAGACCGCCAGCAAACTTCGGTTTGTCGGTAAGGGTGAAAGGGTGCGGTAAGAGCGCACCGCGCGCGTGGCAACATAGCGTGGCAAGGTAAACCCCACCTGGAGCAAGGCCAAATAGAGATCCATTGACGCGGCCCGCGTTGGATCCGGGTAGGCCGCTTGAGGTCATCGGTGACGATGATCCTAGATGAATGACTGTCCTCGACAGAACCCGGCTTACAGGCTGGCTCTCACCTTATTTGCTTTGCGAGCCGAATCTCAGCGCCGCTCAGACTGCTCTTTACGGTTAGCAATCTATCTAAAAAATATGCTTATTTTTCCGTTGCTTAGCGTCAAGGACAGCACGCTCTTTAGTTGACTCCGTAGCAATCAGGTCTATAGTGTGCCAAATGGAAAATAGTGGGGAAAAGTGGGGATTAATGGGTGCTCTAGCAGCATAAATGTCTGTCGAGGCGTATCAGAGTTTCTTGCTTGATCTATCGTGGAGACTCTGAGGTGCTAGTGCCCGCTAATTCGCTCCAATAAACGAGTCATGTTTCGCGGAATCAACAGTGTAACAATGGATGGCAAGGGACGTATGGCTCTGCCGGCGCGGAGCCGCGAGCTGGTTATGGCCGCCAGCGAGGGCCGCTTAGTGGTTACTATTGATATGCGGGAAGCCTGTTTATTGTTATATCCGCTGGGCGCATGGGAGACCGTTCAATCCAAATTGGAAAGCTTGTCGAACATCGACCCTCAAGCGCGTCTGTTACAGAGGTTGCTGATAGGCCATGCAACAGATTTAGACTTGGATCCTGCGGGGCGACTGTTGCTGCCGAGCCTGCTGAGAGAATACGCACACTTTGAAAAGAAGCTCGTTCTTGTTGGCCAAGGCAACAAGCTTGAGCTTTGGTCGGCTGAGCATTGGCAGTCCCGATTGGAGCTTTGGCGGCAGGACGGCGCTGCGGCCATGCTAAACAATAGCGAGCTTTTTGAAGGATTGTCGGTATGAGCGCGGCGGTAGGTCAAAATGACCATCATGAGCCAGTGCTTCTGCATGAGGTGCTCGCGACATTGATCCGTTCTGAACATATCCAAGAAGATGGCAGCATCGTGCCTGCGACATTCGTCGATGCGACCTTTGGGCGCGGAGGTCACAGTAAAGCGCTGTTAAATCGGCTACCCGCATCCAGCAAGCTTATTGGTTTGGACAGGGACCCCGCAGCACTTGTGGCGGGGCGTAAGTTGGCGCAGCAAGATTCGCGGTTTTCGATCTGCCAAGCTCGGTTCTCTGATCTCCAGCAGGTTTTGGCTGAGCGCAATGTCAATCAGGTGCAGGGGGTTTTGCTCGATGTGGGCGTTTCTTCCCCTCAACTGGATGAACCCGCACGAGGATTCAGTTTCTCTGCGCAGGGTCCTTTGGATATGCGAATGAATCCAGCGGAGGGAATATCTGCGGCGCAATGGCTGAATAGTGCTGAGGAATATGAAATAACGAAAGTGCTGTGGATGTACGGTGAAGAGCGGCGCTCTAGGCAGATTGCCCGAGCAATAATAGAGGGCCGACCGCTAAGTACAACGCAAGACCTAGCAAATGCGGTATTAAAGGCTTCACCTCGCTCGAAGGGGCTACAAACTAAACACCCTGCAACTCGGACTTTTCAGGCTGTTCGAATATTTATCAACGAAGAAAGCACCGAGTTAGACCAAGGTTTGAGGCAAGGTTTTGATGTCTTAGCGGTGGGCGGACGACTTAGCGTTATTTCGTTTCACTCGCTCGAAGATCGCAAGGTAAAGCATGCCTTTCGTCAGTTGAGCCAGCCACCAAAAATGCCTCGACGCTTACCCGTCCGCAATTTGGAATCTGCGGTGGCCGGGCGCTTGATCGGCGGCGCAACGAAGCCCAGTCTCGCGGAGGTAAGCGCTAATCCTAGATCAAGAAGCGCCACGCTGCGCGTGATTGAGCGAGTTCGCTAACCGATGGCTCAAGGTAAAACCATGAAGAAGCCATCTGCGGATACAAGGCGCAAGCGCAAACCACATGCGGTGTTGAAAGAGGAATTGATAATCCTGTCCCGTTGGCAGATCTTAATTCTTCTGGCGCTCACTTTTTCTGTCGCCGCGAGCGGCCTCGCCTTGGTTGATTCAGCGCAACAGATGCGATCGCTGCACAGTGGTTTGGACACCTTACAAAGCAAACAGGATCGCTTGATGGCCCAGTACAGTCGTCTTCTTCTCGAGCGAAGCGCCTTTGCAGGCCTTCAAACGGTTGAGATCGTTGCTAGCGAAGAACTCAACATGCGCTTTCCAAGAAAAATAGAGGCGATCGTAGAATGAGCCATTGGCGCCACTACTTCTTTGTCGTCAGCTTTTTCACTATCGCCTGCGGACTGTCTTTTCGCGTCGCCTATTTGGGAGTGACCGAAAGAGACTTTTTGCAGGAAGAAGGGGACAAGCGGTCTATCTACGAAAAACACCTCCCAGCCATGCGCGGCATGATTTATGACCGCAACAATGAAGCTCTTGCGGTTAGTACACCGGTGTTCGCGGTCGCGGTGAACCCGCGTCAGTTTGACTCGCAAGACCTATCCAAACTCATCCAGCTAGCAGCTCTATTGGACATGGACGTGGATGCTTTGCAGCGATCTTTGCAAGACAACAGTCAACGTGGATATCTCTATCTTAAGCGTCATCTGAGTTGGGAGCAGATGGACAGTATTCGCAGTCTGAGGCTCGCCCACCTCTTTCTCGAGCCCGAATACCGCCGTTACTACCCTGGTGGTGAGTCAACTGCCCATGTTGTTGGGTTAACGGATATTGATGACTTCGGGCTTGAGGGCATCGAGTTGGCGTTCGAAGAACGCTTACGAGGTGAACCCGGACTAAAAACGGTGCTGCGTGATCGTGAAGGCCGAGCGATAGATGACCTAGATTACGGTGTACCATCTCAGTTTGGCGAGGATCTGCATCTCAGTATTGATTCGCGCCTGCAGTACATTGCCTATCGCGAATTGAAATCTGCGGTGCAGGGACATTCTGCCAAGTCGGGCTCATTGATCATGGTGGATGTGACCACGGGCGAAATTCTAGCCTTGGTCAATCAGCCTTCATTTAATCCCAACGGACCAATCAACCGACGTCTTCCGACACGTAACCGTGTTGTGACCGATTTCTACGATCCTGGATCGACGGTGAAACCCTTTACTGCGATGGCGGCGTTGGAAAGCGGGCGATATCAACCAGAGACGCTGATAGAAACATCGCCGGGATACTTTTGGGTTGACAGCAAAATGATCCAAGACCCTATAAATCTCAACACCATCACATTGGCGCAAGCGATTGCGAAGTCCAGTCAGGTGGCGATCGCTAAGGTTGCATTAGATCTGCCAAAGGACGCAGTTTTCGACGTTTTGCAGCGGAGTGGTATTGGCGATTACGTAGGGACGGGTTTACCCGGCGAGGTTCTGGGTTTGTTCAGTAATGTGGGTGCCCAGTCTCGTGTTTCCCGGGCGGCAATGGCGTATGGCTACGGCTTTACCGTGACCCCGCTGCAGTTGGCTGCTGCCTACGTTACGCTGGCCGGGCACGGGGTGCGATTGCCCCTGAGCATTCTTAGACAAGATCGACCTCCCAGCACAGAGCGCGTATTTGATAAAAACACCGCGCAGGCGGTGATCGCGATGATGGAGCGTGTCACGCAGCAAGGCGGCACCGCAACCTATGCGGGTCTTGAAGACTACAGAGTCGCTGGAAAAACAGGAACGGCTCGGGTACTTGAGGACGGAGGATATAGTGATGAGCGTCACGTCGCCTGGTTTGCCGGTTTAGTCCCCGCCAGCGACCCGAGAATTGTCATGATCGTATTGGTAAACGAGCCTGAAACGGGTCGAGCTAGTGGAGGTATGGTCGCGGCCCCTGTTTTTGCGCGAGTGGCAGAGCACAGCTTACGGCTGTTGGGTGTACCACCCGACAATGTACCCGATGATGAAGTAAAGCAAGATCCGCCGTTTCAAGTATTGGCTCAGAGTGCTCCGCGATGATCATGCCAAATCTGTTCGACACCAACATGCTAGAGCGCCTTCGGGCTACAGCTGGAGATGGAGGCTTAACCGAATCGTCAAGTGATGTCTTGCCGGGAGATATTTTTGTTGCGTGC
>CAJWZG010000093.1 GCA_913049565.1 uncultured Gammaproteobacteria bacterium | reverse complement strand
ATAGTCGACCCAACCCTGCTGCATCCACTTGCGTGCATCGGCAGCAAGTTCCTCGTAAGCATCGAGTTCGGCTTCGATGCCACGTGGCACTCCCGGTCGCCAGATGCCAAAGGGGCTGATACCGAACTTTACCCACGGTTTGATGGCCTTTACTGCCTGATAAAGCTCGTAAACCAGGGCGTCGACATGGGTGCGGCGCCAGACACGACGATCTAATCGGCCACCCTGACGCTGATAAGCAGTGTAACTTTCATTATCAGCGAAGTCAATCTTGCGACCCTTGTTGTCCTTCACCTGATACGGGTAAAAGTAGTCATCCATGTGGATGCCATCAACATCATAACGCTTGGTCACATCGACCATGACATTGATGGCAAGGTCGCGAGCTTCTTTGCGTGAAGGATCCAGCCATTGGTAGCTGGAATAATTGATCACCAGGTGCGGCTGTTTGAAGGTGATGTGGTTCGATGCTGCCCGGCTTTTTTCATAATGCCGGGCCCGGTAAGGGTTGAACCAGACGTGTAGTTCAATGCCGCGTTGTTGTGCCAAGTCGATTGCCAACTGCAGCGGATCGGAACCTGGTGACTTGGCTATGGTGCCAGTGAGATACTCTGACGATGGTTCATAACGCGACTTGTAGAGCGCGTCACAGGCTGGACGAACCTGAAAGATGAGCGCGTTGATGCCCAACTGCTGTGCTCTATCAATTATTCTCCGCAGCTCGGCTTGCTGCGCCTCGGGAGAAAGGCCCTTGAGCGAAGGCCAATCGATAAAAAATGTTCTAGTCCTTGGTTGCTCCGCAGGCTATGGACTGGCCTCTCGAGTCGTGTCGAGTTTTGCTCTTGGCGCAAACACTCTCGGCGTCTCCTTTGAAAAAGAGCCCGCAGAAGAAAAGACGGCTTCAGCTGGCTGGTATAACAATATCGCATTTGATCAATTTGCTAAGGAGCATGGGCTTTATAGTCGAACGATAAATGCAGATGCGTTCGCTGATTGCTGTTGGTATGGAGCATTTGATGGCCGATGAGCGGTTCAACAGCTTCGAAAAACTCGTCGCGAATATGGATGTGTTCAAGGCAGAAGTGGCCGATGCTTATTTGCAATTCACCACCGACGAAGTTATCGCCAAAATGAAAGAGGCCGATGTGCCTTGTGCGCGTTGTCTCAACAAGGATGAAGTGTTGGCTCAAGAGCAGCTGGCTGCCAACAATACTCTTGAAGTGATGAGTCACCCTATTATGGGGGAGATGCGTATCGTGAAATCACCAGCGCGTTTTGGTGGCGAACGCTTGTCGCCTTCACGGCCTAGCCCCGATCACGGTGAGCATACTCATGAGGTGTTGGCCGACTTTGCCATTGCCGCTGATCGAATCGCGGCTATGACAGAGCAGGGTATTGTTGCCTAAAACTTTAGCGCTCTCTTAACCACGCCATAGCAATAGCGACCGGCAGCAAAATAACGATTAAAGCCACCAAGGCAAAATCGTAGCTGCCGAATACGTCGTAGACCCAGCCAGCGGCGATAGGGCTCATCGCGCCGGCCATGATCGTGAGCATGCCAAAACCCATAACGCGCCCAAAAGAAGCGACTCCAAACCTCGAGCTGTACATCAACCCCATGAGGGGCAGGATGCCGCCTCCGGAGATACCACCGGCAATGATGGCAAACACTAATAAAGTGAGGTTGTCGGTTATCATAACCAAACCCAACGCAACAATGGTTGCAACGTTGGCAACCCAATACAGTTTCCGATGATCAATTCGATCGCCCATCAGACCAAAAAAGAGTTTCCCGAACACCATAGAAACAGACGTCAGCGCGATGAGGTTACCGGTTACGCTCTCGGCTAAGCCAATGTCATTGACGATGATGCCCAGATTGAACTGAAGCGTGCCGAAAGCCATGCTGAGCGGCGCTAGCCCAAAAAATGGGATCCAAAACAGCGAGGTGGTCAAAATTTCGCGTGTCGTCCACACACGTTGGTCTGCACTGTTCCCCTGATTTTCCGTGTTTATCGAGGGTGGAGATCGCCGAAGTACCAGTAGTGTGGCAGGCAGCACGACAACCAAGGCCAAGATCATTAAGTGATTCAAGGTTTCTCGCCAGCCGCTTTCTAACAGCCATGCCGCGACTAGAATAGGCAGAATGATGCCGCCAATATTGGTGCCTACAGCAGATACGCCGAGCGCTAGGCCTCGCCCCTCGTTGAACCAACGGCTCACAAGTGTTTGGGATGCCAACGTACCCATGAGTGTCATGGTTAGGGGCAACAATGTCGCGTATATCAGCCAGAGTTGCCATAACGCAGTAACCTGCTGAGCTAACCATAAGCCCAACACTAACGATGCGAGGCCGGCAAGAATCACCCACTGCACCGGATAGGAATCTAGAGCGCGTCCCGCCAACGGGCCTAGGAGCCCGGCACCAATTTGCAGCAGCGCAATGGTGAGCATCAGGTCCCGTCTTGTAGAGCCAAACTCCTCTAGCCAGGGCAAGGTAAACAAGGCAAAACAATAGATTACGGTGCCGACGCTGATGGCCTGTAACAACAAACCGTACAGTACGATGATCCAGCGATAGTACTGGTCGGGAATGAAAAATCTGGTAGTACTACTGCTCATAAATGCTGGCTTGGGCGATAACTCGAAAGTGACAAAGCGAGAGAGTCTACGCTGCCAACACAGGGAAAGCGCCCGTTATTCTTGGCTCGCTTTAAAGGACCATTCCAGGCAGACCGGTTTGTGGTAAAACTGCGGTCACGAGGCAGTACATCAACGCGGGGAGTGGAAAATTCCATGGAGCTGATAACGCAAATCGAAGCGATGCAGGCTGAGCTTGCGACTTGGCGTCGAGATATTCACGCCCACCCAGAGCTGGGGTTTGAAGAACATCAAACAGCGGATTTTGTCGCGGCAAAACTAAAGTCATTTGGCGTGCAAGTACATCGGGGTATCGGAAAGACTGGCCTTGTTGGCGTGTTGCGCGAAGGTAACGAAACGCGCTCCATTGGTTTGCGAGCTGACATGGATGCGCTGCCAATCATCGAACAAAATTCCTTTGCCCATTGCTCGACGCACCATGGAACCATGCATGCATGCGGACACGACGGGCATACGGTGATGTTGCTGGCTGCTGCAAAATACCTTGCGAAGACGCGTAACTTTCGCGGCCAAGTAAACTTCATTTTTCAGCCTGCGGAAGAGGGTCTAGGTGGAGCGCGTGCGATGATCGAAGACGGCCTCTTTGAGCAGTTCCCCTGTGACCGCATCTACGCTATGCATAACGGCCCTGGCTTGGCAGTCGGAAAATTCGCAGCTGTACCCGGAGTGCGCACAGCCGCAGGTGCGTTTTTCGATATCGATATTCAGGGGAAGGGCGGACACGGCGCGTTCCCGCATTTGGCGATTGATCCGATTCCGATAGCCGCCCAATTGGTGAACGCGCTGCAAACAGTGGTGTCTCGCTCAACCTCGCCGAACGAAAGTGTGGTTTTTTCCATCACAAAGATACACGCCGGAGACGCTTACAACGTCATACCTGATAGTGCCCGGTTGTCCGGTACAATTCGCACCTTCTCCATGGAGAAAATGCGCGAGATCGAAAAGCAAATACACGAACTGGCAAAAAATATCGCGGCGGGCTTTGGTGCTGCCGCATCACTGGACTTTAAGGTGCCATTTCACCCGGTGGTAAATGAGGCAGCGACAACAATGTTTGCTGGGGATGTTTGCGCCAGCATTGCCGGTGAGGAAAGTGTGTTTCGAACTGGAGCGCCCGGTACGGGTTCCGAGGACTTTTCTTTTATGGCTGAGAAGGTGCCGGGCTGTTATGTGATCATTGGCAATGGGGAAGACAGTAACGCTTTACACAACCCAGGTTATGACTTCAACGATGAGGCTTTAGTCTATGGAGGCAGTTTCTTTGCCACAGTGATCGAGCGTGAGTTGGAGGCGGCTCGATGACGGAGAAGCTCAAAACACGGCCCGTCATTTATCAAGAAATTCCGCAACAGGAGATGATCGCGAGGTCGGCGGATTTTTATCAGCAGATGAGTAGCCGCCGTTCGGTAAGAGAATTCGCTGATCGTTCTGTCCCAATGCAGGCCATTTTCGATGCCATAGCGGCGGCAGGCACCGCCCCCAGTGGGGCGAACAAACAGCCCTGGCACTTTGCCGTGACGACGGATTCACAGGTGAAGGCGACGTTGCGCGACGCTGCAGAGCAGGAAGAAAGAGAGTTTTATCAGCGCCGAGCAACCGAAGAATGGTTAGATGCGCTGAAGCCCTTGGGTACCGATGCCAATAAACCGTTCTTGGAGATTGCGCCGGTACTGATTGGGGTTTTTATGCAAAAAAGCACCATCGATACTGACGGTCGTCGCAGCAAAAACTACTATCCCATGGAATCCGCGGGTATCGCCTGTGGCTTGCTCATTGCTTCACTGCATTTGGCAGGTTTGGCAACACTCACGCATACGCCCAGTCCAATGGGCTTTATGAATCAAATTTTTGAGCGACCGGCGAATGAAAAGCCCTATCTTTTGCTGGTGGTCGGTTATCCGGCGGAAAACTGTCGATTGCCTGACATCGCGAGAAAATCGATGGCTCAGATTTGCAGTACCGTCGGTTCGCCTTTATAAAGTTTTGTCCTTAGCTATAACTAGGGGGGAGCGGGGATGAAAAGGCAAGACAAAGAAACAGGCAAACAGCAGCCGACTCTGATGGTGCGAGGGCGAGCTTACTCGATAGGTTTGCTGCTGGTTGCGGCGATTGGCCTCAGTCTGCCCGTCCACAGTTCCCAGGCGCTGCCCGTTGCGGAGCCCACTGAACACGGAATATCCGCGGAGAGACTGACCACCGCTTTAAACGCTTTGGCCGAGAGATATGTTGATGAAGGGCGTGTCGTGGGCATGGTCAATGTGGTGTTACGCAATGGCGACGTGGTTTACGTTAAGGCAACAGGCAGTCGAACCGTAGACGGTGAGGCGCCGCTACAGGTATCGGATTTGTTTCGCATCTATTCGATGACCAAGCCCATTACTGCGGTTGCAGCTATGCAGCTTTATGAGCAGGGAAAGTTTCATCTCAGCGATCCGATAGAAAAGTTCGTACCTGAGCTTACAGGGCTTAAAGTATTGAATGCGCAAGGTCAGTTAGTTGACGCAGCGCGGCCGGTGACTATGCACGATTTGCTGACTCATACGGCAGGTTTCTCTTATGGGTTTTCGCCGTTAACCGATGTTATTGATGCTCAGTATGTCCAAGCGGATATTTGGGCGGCAAAGGATCTTGATGACTTTGTGCAGCGAATCGCCAAGCTGCCTCTGCAGTTTCAGCCGGGCTCTAAATACCATTACTCCATCGCCGTAGATTTGACCGGCTTGGTGGTGCAGCGGATCAGCGATGTGCCGT
This sequence comes from uncultured Gammaproteobacteria bacterium, assembly GCA_913049565.1. The sequence continues at coordinate 4,347 of CAJWZG010000093.1, read as the reverse complement.
TTGATGCCTATCTCGAGAAATCTATTTTTGAACCGCTAGGCATGACGGATACGTTCTTCGCCGTGCCGCGTAACAAGCGCGACCGCTTTCTCCCCAACCACTTTTTTAACCCAGAGAGCGGCGAGCTAGTCAATGTGGATCTTGCACCACCACCGTTTACGCCGCGCAAGAAAGTCGCGATGCAAGACTACGAAAAAGTTAGTCTGTATTCCGGCGGAGGTGGTTTGGTCTCAACGGCATTGGATTACGCGCGGTTCGCCGAAGCCATGCGCAATGGTGGCAGTCTGAATGGGGTGAGAGTTTTGGGCCCAAAAACCGTCGCCTACATGACAAGGAATCATTTGCTGCCTGAGGCGGGTTTGGCGGGTTTTGGAGAGCAACCGAGTTCAGATGCTTCCACTACCGACAGTGGTATTGGTTTCGGGCTGGGCTTTGGAGTACTGACCAGTGCGGTCAAAAACGGCGTGATAGGCAGCGAAGGTGAGTACAACTGGGGCGGCGCCGCGGGTACGGTCTTTTGGGTAGACCCTGAAGAAGAGTTGGTTGTAATCAGTATGATTCAGTTGATGGGTTCACCTTGGCCATTGCGATCCGATCTCAAGGTGGCGGTATATCAGGCTTTGGATGAGTCGTATGTGCGCTAATATTGAAGCGCTCAATATCATGGGGTAAAGCTGTTGTGAGAGGCTGGCAAATAGTTCTTTTGGTATTCGTATTGATCATTGGTGCCGGCTATCTGGGCCGAGACGGCATTGTTCGGGTGCTGGGTGCTCACTTTTTCGAGCCCACACTAAATGTCTGCGTCTTTTTCGCCGGGATGACAGCTCCTGACCGATTAGAGATAGAACTTCGCTCGTTTTGCAACATTGTTATGATTGGGGCAGTTACGCGAGCCAACTCGGAGAGTGCTCAACCCAGCGACTGAATAATCTGGGCGGCAGCGGCTTCCGCGCTGTCTAATGCGCTACCCACATCATTACCCAAACACCAATCACCCGCACACATAAGGCGTTGCTGGCTGTCCATCAGGAAACCGCAGTCCAGAGGGTTAATGACACCCGCGTACAGCCATCGATGCAATTGCTGATGTATTACCCGACTTGTTTCGTAGCCAAGGGCGCCCAGTTCGCCAAGCATCATTCGTGCAACAGACTTTGGGTTTGATTCGATCCAGTGCTGGCTCCACGAGCGATGTGCTTGGATGGTGTAAACCCCCATGCCGTAGCAACGACGCCTTTTCTTGTGCTCACAGATAATGCGCTCAACAATGCGGCTATCGGGGTAGTGTAGGTCGGGCCCCGTCAGTGGCTCGGCCATTGCAAGCATCAGGGACCAGCAGCCCTCGGGTTCTATCCGTTTGAGCAAAGGGCTTATGGAGTTCTGCGTGCTCTCAAGAATCTTGAGAGCCTGTTGTGGCGGGGTGGTTAGTATGATCCAATCGAATGCGTGCTGGGTCTCATTCGGATTTGGTGCGACCAACCAACGGGATTCACTGGCTGCCCGGTGGACTCCCGTCACTGCAACATTTAAGTGAAGATTCAGTTTCTTCGCGAGTAGTTTACCCACACGGTTGATGCCATCGGGAACCGACAAATAAAGAGCCTTTTTAGAGTCAACAAGATTCGTTTCGGTCGCCAGTTTCGGGAGGAAATCGCTGTTTAAGGAGGCCCCGAGTTGCTGCAACCGCAGTGTTTGGTCTGTTGTCAAAAATGGCGTGCCGTGATCAAAGCGCAGCACCTTCCCCGACACCTCTGCGCGGCGAGTCGCAAGGCGACCGCTTACGCCTCTGCTTTTGTCGAACAGGGTCACTGAAACGCCTGCTTCAATCAGTTTTGTGCCAATAGTGAGTCCGGTTATCCCAGCGCCAATAATGGCTACGTTTGCGTTATTCATGCAAACGATGGTACCCAGAAAATGAAACTAGAGTGTATCGCTGCAACGCTTTCAGGCGGCTTTGTCTAGCTTTACTTAGACAAAAATCCAATAATCCGAATTAGTGAATAAATGTATAGGTTGGTTGCCAGGCCTTCTTTGACTTTACTGCATCGCCCGTCGAAGATACGGGAGGAAGCTTAGACAAAATTCCGGAATACTCTTTGACCACAAAGCGGTACCGGGTTAAGTAAACGCCGGGGTAAAAAGGGTAAATAAAGAAATATAAGAAACAAAAACTACTGCGACGCTGTGACCCGCTGTCGCGTGCTGCTAGTGGCGTTTCAATAACAGTCCCTCAAGTGCTCGCCTCTCCTCCTCCTGAGGCGGGCACTTTTTTTCGCGCCGATATAGTGAGTTATGACTACCGCGTTACTTAGTCTTCAAAGCCGCAGGCTCACTCCCGCTGACCTTGAGCAGGTGAACGGGATCATCTTCCAAGCCATTCAAAGTTGGCCGACAACCGAGCGGTTAAAGCGCCTGGCTATGGCGCCGCTTCGGTATCGGGTGGCGGATCTTCAAGATTTTGAATTCCTGCTGTGTTATAAAGCGCACGCTTGTTTAGGCATCGCAGTTTGGCAGCCGGACATCCCCCTTGCGTTGAAGCAAAACGAGTTTTTTGCATCGGGGCAAGATGATGAGATGGCCGCCAGTGCGGTGCTACTCCACGGTCTTTTTGTCTGCGCACAAGCTCAGACCAGTGGTATTGGTGGTTTATTGCTTGACGAGGTAACTCGGCGAGCAAGGCAGCGAAACTTCGCGGGCATTTTTGTCAGAGCAGAACGTTTTTCTACCGGCTACTTTGAGCATAAAGGCTTTCAACAACTGAAAGGCGGAGGGGAGTATGGCTTAACGCCAACCAACTATCCTCATCGTTTTCTAATGGATGTGAGCTGAGGTGGTTCTGCTCGATATCAACCGTTCAGAACATCCTTGGAGCAATGAGGGGGATAGGATGACTGGCGATCAAACAAGCGCATTAAACAAGTTAGCGGTTAAAGGAAGACGCGAAATGCTCAGGAAAGTTCTCGATATTCGAGTTGCTGTTAGCGTGGGCGCCTTGTTCGTTGGAACTTTGCTCAGTTCTACAACAATGGCAGCAGATGCTGGCGAAACGGCGGCTTTTAAATATCATTGTGTGACCTGCCACGGGTACGAAGGCAAATCCAATGCCTCGAGATATCCGAATCTAGCCGGACAGAATGCACCGTATCTTGTGAGCCGACTCAAATATTTTCGTGCGGAAGAAGAGCCAGGCAATCAAATGAATGCCCAGGCTGTCTTGCTCACAGACGAAGAGATTGATCTAGTGTCAGAATACTTCAGTAAGCAAGCGAACTAAGGGGGAGACATGGATATCGAGAATATTTTGTTCAAACCCGCAGTCATTGCGAGCGTCGCGTTGCTAACGGCGTGCGGTGGTCAACAGGTCGATGGGGCAGCGCTAGCTGCTGAAAAAGGATGTGTGGCTTGCCATGGCACCAAGGGTAAGGCGATTGCACCCATGTACCCCAACTTGAACGGTCAATGGGAAGGTTATTTGCGCAAGCAATTAGCCGCTTATCGAGATGGTTCTCGTAAAAACGCAATTATGTCACTGCAAGCTCAAAATCTTAGCGATGACGATATTGCCGTGTTAGCCGCGCACTACGGCAGCTAGATCGAAGGCGGTGTGAAACGGACGGCGTGGGGCGCGCGAATGTTAGGCCCGCTCGCTACACTTAACCGTTTTGTTTCTCTCACTCTTGTTTCTTTGATCGCAGGCTGGGGCTGCTCCGATTCCAGGGAACAGGACCGCCCTCGAAGTATGGCCTTCGCTGAGTTCGAGGCAATAAAAGCTGCTCAGCCGTTATCCACGGGTACTCCTAAACAATCTTACGCTGGATCCGAAACCTGCGGTCAGTGCCACCCTAAAGCTTTTGCCCAGTGGCAACAGTCACATCATAGTCAGGCGATGGCGGTGCCCAGCGATGAGTCCGTTAAAGGTGACTTTTTAGCGTCGCCGCTTTGGGTTGGCGATCAGCGCATTAACTTCGCGGAGCGCGACGGCAATTTTTTTATTGGCGCTGATGGCTCTCTGTCCGCTGATGGCTCCGCAAACGAGCGCGAGCCGTTTCGAGTTGCGTACACATTTGGTGTGGCTCCGCTGCAGCAGTATCTAACGGATATGGGCCGAGGGCGACTGCAGGCACTACCTGTGGTCTGGGATGCCAGGGAGGGTAAGCAGGGTTGGTTCCACTTGCAGCCTGACACGGTCGGCAAACCAGAAGATGTATTGCACTGGACTGCGCCGGGCCAGAATTGGAATCACATGTGTGCAGACTGTCACTCCACTGCCGTAACGAAACGCTACGATGAGACGACTGAGACCTTTGATACCAAGTTCGCCGAAGTATCCGTTGGCCGCGAGGCTTG
>CAJWZG010000092.1 GCA_913049565.1 uncultured Gammaproteobacteria bacterium | reverse complement strand
CACAACAAGAGCCGGAAGAGCCAGAGGAATCAGAAGGTGAGTCTGAAAACGATAAGTCTCAGGAGAACAAAAGCGATGCTGCCGAACGCGACGAAAAGCAAGAAGCGTTAGAACAGTGGCTACGCAGAGTCCCCGATGATCCCGGTGGATTGCTACGTCGTAAATTTCAGCATGAGACCAAACAGCGGCTTCGCCAAGGCGACTACAGTAATCGTCAGGATGATCAGGTGTGGTGATGATGAAGCGTATTTCTAACGCCTGTGTTTGGTGCTGGCTTACGATATGCCTGCTATTACCGGCTAGCAGTGCGGTAGGTGAGCTGCGCGCGGGCCTTTCGGAAACCGTTATTGAAGAACTCGATTCCGTGCAGTTGGTTGTGCGCGATATTGGCACGCGCCAAAGTGAAACGCCGGAGCTCTCGGGCCTAGACGCCGACTTCCATGTATTGGGAGTCAATACCAGCAGTCAGTACCGATTCGTCAATGGGCGCGCGCAAAGTTGGGTGGACTATCAGATAACGCTTCAACCCAAGCGTACCGGTGAACTGATCATCCCCTCCATCGGTATCGGTCAATCCCAGACTGAACCACTGAGGCTCTCGGTTCGCGAGTTGAGCGAATCGGTGCGCCGTAAAATCGACAGCCGTGTTTTTTATGAGCTGGAGCTTTCCAGTGAATCGGTCTATGTACAAGGCCAACTGCTGCTGACGCGAAGGCTGGTCTATGCTGATGGGGTGCAGTTATACGGAGGGCAGCTTGAGACACCGGTGCTGCAAAACGCTCAGATATTCGAACTGGGCGAAGGCCAATCGTCAGTGATTGAGCGCGATGGGCGTCCGTTCGGCAGTTACGAACAGCAATACGCGATTTTGCCTGAGCAAAGTGGCGCTTTGATCATTCCCAGCGACAGCGTTACCGCCAGTGTGCGCGTCAGCGATGGTCTGAGCACCTCGCGAAAAACTGTGCGGGTGAGCACACCTGGACAAGAGATTACGGTACTGCCGATACCGAAAAGCTATCCGCCGGATAAGGCATGGCTGCCCGCCATTGCGGTAACTGCCACACAACGTTTTGCGCCCTCCCTTGCAACCAGGGCTAACGTTGGAGATACGATCAAACGCTCGCTGGTGATTACGGTTATTGGCAATACGGGGACAAGCGTTGAACCTACCAATTTCGTGTTGAACGACACAGACTTTAAGACCTATGCACAGCCTGCGGTTATCGAAAATGATCTACTGGCCGAAAATTTAGTCGGGCGGCGTGGCGAGAACATCGATTTAGTACCTGTCAGCCCTGGCGCTTTAAGACTTCCCGGCACTGAGATTACCTGGTGGAACACTGACACCGATGAGCTGATGGTAACTACCCTTGAAGATCGGGCGCTTAGTGTCGTTGGCAGCGCTTTTGCCGATGACCAGACTCTACCTTTGAACGATAGGCTTGCGGAGACCCGGTCTGCTCCTGCGCTATTAGACGACGATGCGTCAGCCTTCCTGACTCAAGTAGGTGGCACAGTAACCAATAACGCTAACGCATTAGACTGGCGAACCGGCCTGACCATTGTTGTCGCCTTCGCTATTGCATGGCTGCTTTGGCAAAAGCTGAACATTAAACCGCGCGGTTCGCTGGCGAATACCGCCAAACCTAGCGTCGATAGGAAACCTGATACAGCAACCCATGCCGCGAGACCTGAATCAAGCCCTGCTCTGTCTTTGAGGGCCTTGTTGCGCTCAATTAAGAGCAGCCCTCCATCGGAGCTGCGGCGCGATCTCAACCGATATCTTGCGGCCATCACTGGCTCGCCTCAACGTTGGGCATTAGTGTCGTTTACGGAAAGTAGCCGCGAAGCGGATACTGTCATTAGAGCGTTAAATGCCGCTTGTTTTGGGTCGGGATCGTGGGAAGCACAAGAACGGTCAACTGCAATCGAATGTGTGAAGGCCTTCTCACGTGGACAAAATAAAGCGAAAGATAAGACAGGACCTGCACTTCCCCACTTGTATTCCCAGTACATCTCAAACCGTACCCATTAGGCAGCGATAAGCTCAATGCCTTTGCGCTGAAGCTCAGCCACTTGGGCATCCAATGTTGCTTGTTTCAGAACATCGTGGATGCGAGAAGCTCTGGGCATGGCATCATAAATTTGAGTAAGACATCCCCCAACCTCGACGACACTTTGTTCCTGTACGTTTGGTCACAATATGGCTCAGGCCAAGCTCTTAATGACAATTTCATACAAATCTTTTGACAGCGATGGGCTTTCTGACATCTTCGTCAGCTGTTCACGCATCAAACGTTGCCTCGCAGGTTCGTACCGGCCCATGCGGGTCAGCGGCGTGGTGAGGCGAGATGCAATCTGCGGATTAAGAGCATCAAGTTTCATGATGGCATCACTCAAAAACTGATAACCGGAACCATCGATTGAATGAAACTTTCGGTTGTTGAGCATGCCAAATGCCGCGTAGACGGAACGCACGCGGTTGGGGTTTTTGACATCAAAATCAGCATGAGATTCCAGCGCATGCAAACCCGCAATATCGATGAGCGGACTTTGCGCCTGCAAGTTAAACCACAGGTCGATGACCAGCGCATAGTCTTTCCAAGCGGTATAAAAATCGTTCAACAAGTGCCTGCGGAAATCACTGCTCACCCTTTCGTGACGGCAGGCTATCCCTAGCACCGTGCGCCTATCGGTCAAGTTATCAGCCTTGCTGTAGCGTGCTTGCAGCGCGGCCTCTAATGCGCTGCCATTGATGGTTCGACACAGATAAGCAAAGGCGACATTACCTAAGGCACGTCGCGCCATGCCCGCTGCGTCAGCAGCGTAAGCGCCTGCGCCGCCGTGTCGTTCGACAAGGCCAGCCCAAATCGGCTCATGCACCAAGGCTGTGCGCTCGACAGCTGCATCACGTGCATCAAGCAACGCATCTACATCAAAGTTTTTCAACTGCTCAAACAAGTAGTTTTCATTAGGTATGGCTAACATCGTCGCCGCGAGCAACTGCTGCTCTGGCGACGCTTGCCTTAACGCGCCTTCGGCGAGTCCACCCAGCGTCTCAACGGGATCCACCGTGGATGTCACCGCCTCATCAAAGTGTTCTATCCACAACGTTTGCATGGCGTCCCAGCGCACAAATCCATCGGTATCGTGCTGCACTAGAAAGGCAAGTTCTGTTGAATCGCGTTCGTGATGCACTTTGACCGGCGCGGAAAATTCACGCAAAAAGCTCACGACCGGTTTTTCGGCTAAATTCGCTATTTGCAGCGTGCTCTCGCGCTCTTTTGCACCCAATAGTAATGTTTTTCCACCGTCGCGCAGCGATGTGGATGCAGAACTATCAAACGAGTGAACGTCAATGCTCAGGTTGCTGCCATCGCTATCAATAAGACCGAGAGCCAATGGCATATGGAAGGGTTGATGCTTGTCGCCGTTAGGCAAATCTGCCGGTGACTGGGTGATTTTCAGCGTTAACATGCCGCTGGCAAATGATTCCTCCACATGAACATTCGGCGTGCCGGGTTGCTCGTACCAACGCTTAAACTGGGTAAGGTCGATCTGGCCGGCTTCTGCCATCGCCGAAGCAAAATCATCAGTGGTCGCCGCGGTACCATCGTGCCGATCAAAGTACAGATCAGTACCCTGACGAAATGCATCTGGGCCCAGTAGCGTGTGATACATACGCACCACTTCCGCCCCTTTCTCGTAGATGGTCGTGGTGTAGAAATTGGATATTTCCATATAGCTGCTCGGGCGAACCGGGTGCGCCAGCGGTCCAGCGTCTTCGGCAAACTGTATGGATCGCAAAAAGCCGACGTCTTCAATGCGCTTGACCGAGCGAGAATTCATATCGCTGGAAAATTCCGCATCACGAAACACCGTGAAACCCTCTTTCAGACTCAGCTGAAACCAATCCCGACAGGTAACGCGATTGCCTGACCAGTTGTGAAAATATTCGTGAGCGACGACCGCTTCAACCCGCTGATAGGCTTCATCCGTAGCCGTGTCTGGTGACGCGAGCACACACGAGGTGTTGAAAATGTTGAGGCCCTTATTTTCCATCGCGCCCATATTGAAATCTTCTACCGCGACGACCATAAAAATATCGAGATCGTATTCACGACCAAAGCGCTCTTCGTCCCAACGCATGGAACGTTTCAGCACGTCCATGGCGTAGTCACACTGGCCGATGTTGTGGGGCTCAGAGAAAATCTGCAGCGCTACCGTGCGCCCGCTCATGGTGGTGAAGCTGTCTTCGAGTACTGCCAGATCGCCGGCTACCAGCGCAAACAAATAGCTGGGCTTGGGGAACGGGTCTTCCCAAATCACTTCTTTACGCCCGTCAGGGAGTATGGCCTCGTGAATCAGGTTGCCGTTGGATAACAGATTTGGATAACTCTGTGCGTCTGCCGTAATCGTGGTTCTGAATGTCGATAAAACATCGGGGCGATCTTGGTAATAGGTGATTTTGCGAAAACCTTCTGCCTCGCACTGAGTGCAGTACATGCTGCTCGAGCGATACAGACCCTCAAGAGCGGTGTTTTTCTCTGGACAAATCTCAGTGACGATCCGAATTTCGTGTTGGTGTTCTAATCCAAAGACCGTCAAAGAAGTATGAGTGAGCTCGTACTCGTTGCTCGACAATTCCCTCCCATCGACAGCCACAGACACCAAGGTCAGATCTTCGCCAAGCAGTTCCAAGGTGTCGCCGTCACCCTGTCGGCGAACGTTCAGCGTCGAAGAGACGGTTGTTTTGCCATCTTCGATATCAAAACGCAGGTCGGTTTGATCTGTCGTGTAAATCGGTGGGCGGTAATCCGAGAGATAAATGGCTTTTGCCGCTGGCTGTTTTTGTGCGGACTGTTTTATTGCGGACATTAGTAAACCTAGTGCGTAAAGCTCAGAGTTTACTACACGATTTCAATCTGTCGCAGCCAACATTTGTCAGACGCGAGTTGTCTGTTACCCCACGAGTCCAAGATAAACTTCTTTGACAATTTTACCGTCAGCCACTGTGTACAGCCCGACCTCGTTCAACTGACTTCGCTGACCTTCCATCGTGACATCCATCGAATAAGGCACTACGAAGTGGTCGTCGCCATTGCCGGCAAAAGGCGTTTACACGTCGAGACTATGCACCTTGGCAACTCGCTCCTACCTGGCATGTTTTTCGTAAATCGTCTCGATACCTTCGCCTATTTGGGGCTCTTCGTTCGCACCACTCATGATCTCCACGCTAACAACATCTGCTGCGTAAAGTTCTTCGACGGCTTTCAGGTCTTCATTCGCTCGCGCCAATTCCACCAAACGTATACCTACCGTTGGTGCATCCATAATGCGATCCCTCACGATACTGATAACAATATAGTACTCGGCTGTCGCTGTTGATGAGGTGTTGTAGTTCACATATTCAACGGGCTGGGTCCCGAACTAGTCATAGGTTCTTCACTGGCGAGCCAAGTCACAAACCGCTAGGGTTCGCAATTAGATTGGTATTATGGGCATCACGCATGCTTCAGGCTGTCGACAAAGAGGTTCTCAACCAAGTACAGGATTGGCTTGCTGCCGAAACCGCCTGCTGGTTAGCCACTGTTGTACAAACGTGGGGCTCTTCGCCTCGCCCCGTGGGATCTTTGCTGACATGCAATGCTGATGGCGTTGTCGTTGGGTCTCTTTCGGGTGGCTGCGTTGAAGATGATTTGCTTGAAAAACTGACGACTGGCGAGTTGGCAGCCGACGGGCCGCAGTTTTTTCAATACGGTATTACCGCTGAGGAAACCGAAAAGCTTGGCCTGCCTTGCGGCGGACATCTCTATATCGTTGTTGAGCCGCTGCGACCTGACGAGGCTACTCTCAACCATTTTGTTCAGCTCACGTCTGCGCTTGCTAACCGTCAATGTGCGAAACGCGCCATCGATCTGAAATCTGGCGTGACGACGATTACTGCACCGTGCGCGTTTGAACCGCTGCAGTGGAATGACGAGGGGCAGCGGCTTGAACATACCTACGGCCCTGCTCATCACCTTTTTATCATTGGAGCCGGTATGGTGAGCGCGTACTTGGTACAGATGGCATCGAGCCTTGACTACGAGGTCACCGTCTGTGACCCGAGAGTAGATTTGTTAGAGCAGTTCGCAGTTGATGGGGTTCGTAAAGTATCGGACATGCCCGATGATGCCGTTCGGAAGTATGCAAATGATCCGGCCACGGCTATCGTTGCGTTAACTCACGACCCGCGCATTGACGACATGGGATTGATGGAAGCGCTGGAAACCGAGGCTTTTTATGTGGGCGCCATGGGCTCAACCCGCACCTCGGCGGGTCGCCGCGAGCGTTTACTGGCGCTGGAACTGCAAGCTCAGGATATTGATCGGCTGCATGCACCCATAGGCCTGCCCATTGGCAGTAAAACGCCACCGGAGATTGCAATTGCCATTCTCGCCGAAATTACAGCCGTGCGAAAAAAACGGGTTGTGAATGCGCGTGAGCACCTGCAGTACCGAGCCTAGCCATTGACTGATCCTTACCCGCAGATTGGCGCCGTCTTACTGGGCGCGGGGTTTAGCCGACGCTTCGGTAGTGACAAGCGGCTGGCACCGTTGGGCGCCTCTACCGTTGCGGAAACCACGGCGGCCATTTACGCCGAGGCTTTTGTTGACCGCCTGAGGTTTGTCGTTCGACCTGAAGACAAGGCGCTACAGCAGAAATTGTCGCCTCTCGGCGACATCATTGTCACCGAACAGGCACACCTGGGTATGGGGCACTCGCTGACCGCCGGAATACAGGGCCTTGACTGGGACTGGGCTTTTGTTGGCCTAATCGATATGCCATTTATTACCGCTGACTCTCTTAACCGCCTGCGGCAACGAGCCCAAGTGACTACGAAACGAATACTTAGACCCGCGTTACAGGTCGCTGATGGCCGCGTGGCGGATGTCCCGCACGGGCACCCGGTTGGTTTTCACTGTTCGCTATTTCCTCGTCTCGCCACCTTGCGCGGCGACGAAGGTGCGCGCAAGGTACTGCAAGATTACGTCAGTGCTATTGAAGACGTCGCATTAAAAGACGATGGCGTTGTGCGTGATGTGGACCGACCCGAGGACTTGTCGGATCGATGATCGCGTCTACTTGAGTCTTCGCCCACCCAGTCGACTCGCCCAATCAAGTTTGGATCGGCAGGCCTCATAAAAACTGTGGTTGGACGGTGACAAGAGCCTTAGTTTGTTGCTGTGCTTTTGAATCTGAATTTCATCGCCAGCCTCAAACCTAATTTGCACTTGAGAGTCACAGCTGATCTGCGGAGCAGTACCAGAATCGTTGAGCAAGCGCAGCCGCAACACTTGATCACCCGGCACCACTAGAGGCCGCGATGTTAGGGTGTGGGGAAACATAGGAACCACGGCAAAAGCATCGAGTCGCGGATGCATAATGGGCCCACCCGCCGAGAGCGCGTAGGCAGTAGATCCCGTTGGGCTCGCAACAATCAGACCGTCAGAGCGCTGATCGTAGACATATTCATCATCGAGCCAAAGAGCAAACTCCATCATGCCCATGGCGCCGCCGGGACTAACCACGACGTCATTCAAAGCGCTTTGCTGGGCGATCACTTCACCGTCTCGCAGTATTGAAGCCTGCAACAAGAAATGTTCGTCAATCGTAAACTGACCATTGAGAATCTCGCTGAACTTGCTCTCGATCTGGTCAGGTGATATCGCTGCAAGAAACCCAAGCCCGCCACGATTTACTCCCACCACTGGTACTTGAGAGGCCGCCATTTCGCGCCCGAACCCTAGCAAGCTGCCATCGCCGCCTACAACAATGACAAGGTCGGCCACTGAACCCATTAGCCTGTCTTCAACGCCCTCGCGCGCATGCTCCAACGCGCCGCTAACGGGCAACGAGGCAAGCGTTTGCTCGCCAAAGAGCACCTTGACGCCACGCGCCTCCATCAAGGCCTCTACTGCCTCAATACTGGCGACAATGGCATCGCTGTGCCGACGCGCTACGATCGCAACGGTTGTGAAATTTTGTTTCAAACGCTTAGTCCTGATTTTGCTTTTCTGGATTCAATGTTCCAATTTTGGGCACCCTACACAGTCCGTCAACGAGGAACAATCCTCGATTCGCGCATGAATTCGAGTGAATCAGAAACTTAGACTTCACTTAACCGCAACGCGGCTGATAGGCTCGTTGCTCAATATCGGCTTGGCTAAATTGGCAATAACGGAGTTCGTAGCATGGCACTGAAGACAGCTTCCAATGGATTGCAAAATCGGTTCTCCGAAGTGATGCAAGGTCAGCAGAACGACTCGCTGCAGCAAGTGCATCGCTTAGAAGATCTTTGGCCAGTCATGCGAGAGGAAGCGCAGCGCAAAGCCAAGGCAGAGCCCATTCTCGGCAGCTACTTCCATGCCACCATTTTGAACCATAAGTCCTTCGGGGACGCACTGAGTTTTCGGCTAGCCAGTAAACTCGACAACCCCATGTTGCCCACCATGCTGATCAGAGATGTCATCGCCGAAGCGGCAGATGCGCAGTCCGACATCCTGAGTGCCGCAGAGATTGATATTATCGCCAACTTCACCCGAGATGCCGCGTGCCGAGACTTATCCAGCGCATTCCTCTTTTTCAAGGGCTACCACGCGCTGCAGGCACATCGCATTGCCCACTGGTTATGGAATCAAGAACGCCACACGTTGGCGCAGTTTTTTCAAAATCAAATCAGCGTCACCTTAGGGGTCGATATACACCCTGCGGCGCAGCTGGGCAGCGGTATTATGTTTGACCACGCTACTGGGATCGTTATTGGCGAAACTGCTGTGATCGAGGACGATGTATCCGTACTTCACTCGGTAACTCTGGGCGGCACGGGTAAAAGCGAGGGGGATCGCCACCCTAAAGTACGCAAAGGCGTACTGCTGTCTGCCGGGTGCAAGATCATCGGTAATATTGAAATTGGCGCAAACGCGAAAGTCGGTGCAGGCAGCGTGGTTTTGGAGGACGTACCTCCGAACGTCACAGTAGCCGGAGTTCCCGCTCGAGTCGTTGGTACAATCGACAGCAACGCGACGCCTGCCCACACCATGGATTAACTCGGCTAATCCACCGAGGAGAACTTTGTCTTTGCGCGAGCGATAATGGCCTGCATGGTCTCTGCGCTTTGCGCGCCGGGCAGCAGGTAGGCGCCACCCATCACGTAGCCCGGCACCCCTGAGACCCCGAGTTCAGTCGCTCGCGCAAGCTGAATATCCAGCTCTTGTTCAAGCTGCCCTCGCCGCTTGCCTTGGTCACTCAAGACATCTTTTGCAGCCGCCGCGCTGAGGCCTTGCTTAAACGCGAGCCCGGTCAAAACTGTCTCATCGCCTACATCTTGACCCTGACAAAAGTAGGCTTGAAACAGAGACTCAACGAGCTCGTGCTGACCTTGCCAACCCTGCTCTTGGTAGGCGAATTCGACAAGGCGGTGTGCCGCGCGGGTATTCGGTGTGCGATTAATCAAATCGTATCGAAGCTCGATATTCTCAGACTCCGCCTCTGCCACAATATTTGCGGGCACTCGGCTTTTATCACCTCTGGGACCGTATCGACGCCGCAGCAACTCGCCTCGATCAACACCCATTAATGGCATATTGGGGTACAACAAATACGGCCTCCAGCGCAGGCGCACCTCGGCATCGAGTTTTGCATCATCGTTTTCTACACTCAGTGCAGCTTCAAGTCGGCGCTTGCCGATAAAGCACCATGGACAGATGGCGTCTGAGAAAATTTCTATTTCAAGCATCATTGTGATTATCGTTTCTGGTGTCTCGATCTCGCAGAAGCCAAACG
>CAJWZG010000091.1 GCA_913049565.1 uncultured Gammaproteobacteria bacterium | reverse complement strand
GGTCCAGTCGGGATAGTGAAGATCGCCGGAGATTCGGCCCGGGTGGGGTGGCACTTCTTTGTCAATATCATGGCGCTGCTGAGCGTCTCATTGGGGGTGCTGAACCTGCTTCCCATTCCGATGCTTGATGGTGGCCATGTTGTCTTTACCAGTATCGAACTACTGCGCGGCAAACCGCTTTCAGAACGGTTGCAGATGACAGTTATGCAAGCGGGTATTTTGATGTTGGCTGGTGTGATGATTTTTGTCACTTACAACGATTTGGCTCGACTGTTGTAGGGCGCACGTTTACCCTTATGCAACTTTTGTCGACTCGATCTGCGGTCGTCCAGAGGTACAGCGTTTAATCGATGTTGAAACAATAACGTGGGACGGAGCATGCAGTTGCATTTGAACAAGATCCTGGCCAAACCAGTTGCTTGGCGCTGTCTCGTTGCCGCGGGCATTTGTTTTTTCAGTCAGACCGCTTATGGTGCGGTTCAACCGCTGCAGTCCTATAACCTGAGCCAGTCCAACGAGTTCGTTGTGGCGGACGTTCGCCTGCAGGGTTTGCAGCGTGTTTCTGCTGGTACTGTCTTCAATATCATCCCAGTGGGCGTAGGCGAGCGCGTTGACAATGTCGCAGTTCGCGCCATAACTCGCGCACTTTTTGCCTCTGGCTATTTTAACGATATTCAAATAGCACGAGACGGATCTGTGCTCATCGTCTCGCTGTTTGAGCGGCCTGCTATCGAATCCATCGAACTGGACGGCAACAAGGCTATCGAATCAGAAGCTTTGCTTGAAGGTCTGTCAGATCAAGGTTTGCAGGAGGGGGAGATTTTCAAGCAAGCGACCCTAGAGCGAATGGGGCTTGAGCTTGAACGTCAGTATGTGGCCCAAGGCCGCTACGGTGCCTCCATTGAGACAGAGATAGAAGATCTGCCGCGAAATCGAGTCAATATTAAGATCAATATTGAAGAGGGCAAAAGCTCTGGAATCCGACATATTAACTTCGTTGGTAATAGCGCCTATGCCGAAGCCGAGCTTTTGGACTCCCTGGAGCTGAAGCATCCATCAATTCTTTCTTTTTATCGAAACGATGATAAGTACGCGCGAGAAAAGCTGTCTGGTGATTTAGAGACGATAGAAGCGTTTTATAAAGATCGCGGGTATGCAGATTTCAAACTGAACTCCACTCAGGTCAGCATCACCCCAGACCGGCAGCAGGTCTACATCACCATGTCGGTGGATGAAGGCGAAATATACACCATCAACAAGGTCAACCTTGTGGGTGAGTTAGGCGACGTGCGCGCTGAAGATCTCGAAAGTTTGATAATTGTCGCCAACGGCCAAACTTTTTCTCAAGCATTGATTACAGCCACAGAAGAGCGGTTGACTGGGGCGTTGGGGAACGGTGGCTTTACCTTTGCGACAGCCAGTGGTGTGCCCAAGCTTAACGATGACGATACGGTCGATATCGAGTTTTTTGTCGATGCTGGCAAGCGCGCATATGTGCGTCGTATAAGTTTTACGGGCAATGAATTGACTCAAGACGAGGTCATGCGGCGAGAGGTGCGGCAGATGGAGGCGGGATGGGCCTCTACAGCGCAAATCGATCTTTCGAAGGTGCGGCTTGAGCGGTTGGGATATTTTAAGGGTGTTGAGGTTGAGACACCTCAGGTGCCCGGCACAGATGACCAGATAGACGTTGAATTCTCTGTGGAAGAGCAGCCCTCTGGCGCGATCTCGGGGACGTTAGCGTACTCGCAGGGTTATGGCTTGATTCTTGGAGCGAATTATCAGCAGTCGAATCTGCAGGGTAGCGGTAACTCGTTGTCGGTAGGCGTTAGTTGGTCCGATTATCAGCAATCGGTCAACTTCAACTACTTTGATCCCTACTTCACACTTGATGGAATCAGTCGAGGGTACAATGTCTTCTTTCGTCGACTAGACTACGATGCGCGAAATATCGCGAGGTACAGTACTGATTCAGCGGGTGTCGGTGTGAATTTCGGATTCCCAATAGGCGAAACACAGCGCATAAATTTTGGTATGAATGTCGAGCATACGAAGATTACAGAGGGGTTCGCGGCAGCTTTAGAAATTGGCGAATTTATTGAGCGTAATGGAGAGGATGCGCTGAATTTTAAAGCAAACTTGTCGTGGATTCGCTCCACGTTGAACCGTGGTGTCTTTGCCGACCGAGGCTCCTCGCAGTCACTGGGCTTGGTGGTTTCTGCCCCCGGCAGTGATTTGGAGTTCTATAAGCTGACCTACCAAGGCGAAAAATACTTTCCGCTTACCGATATTTTTACTTTGAAACTTAGAGCGGAACTTGGGTATGGGGATGGCTATGGCGATACACCAGCATTGCCATTCTATGAGCATTTCTTTGCCGGTGGTTTCGGTTCCATTCGCGGATTTGAAAACTCGACACTCGGGCCGAGGAGTACTGCCCCATTCGACGCCAATGGCAATCAGTTGTGCTTTGGCAGTAGTCGCAACGGGGATCCGTGTAACCAGCCCTTTGGCGGTAATCTGTTGACGGAGTTTTCGGCAGAATTGATATTTCCTCTGCCTTTCGTCGAGGATAATCGACAGTTTCGGCCGGCACTATTCTTCGACGCAGGTAACGTCTTTAACACCGAATGCCCCTCAGTCAGCGCCAATTGCTTTGATTTTGGCACCGACGAATTGCGATACTCGGCTGGTATTGGGATGAGTTGGTTGAGCGGCTTCGGGCCACTAACATTCGCAATATCCAAGCCGATCAATACCAAGGAATACGATGATGAAGAAAGTTTTCAATTCGAACTTGGTAAGACTTTCTAGCCCTGTTGTAGGTTAGAATAGGAAGGTCGGCTCTGGCCGGATTTAATTTTCAGGAGACATAAATGTTTTACAGATCACTCAGCACCGTCATCGTAGGCCTGGCTTTGACTGCACCCGTTGTCAGCGCAGAGATGAAAATCGTTGTACTTGATCCAGTGCGCGCCATATTAGAAAGCGATGAAGCGAAGGTGTTGGCCGAAGCGGCCAACAAAGAGATGCAGCCAGAGCAGGAAGAGCTTCGAGCCGAAGCGGAAGAAATGCAGGCTTTACAAACCAAACTGCAAAAAGACGGCGAGGTGATGAGCGAATCTGAGCGACGTAAGGCTTTGAAAGATTTAGAAAGCATGCAGGCAGACCTGCAGTTCGGTAGCCAAAAATTGCAAAAGCAAGCTCAAGATAAGCGTCAGGAGATCTTGCAGGCGCTAGCTCCAAGGTACGAAAAGGTTCTAAATGACCTGATTCAGATCGATCAAATCGATCTGATTTTGTCTCCTAACCAACTGCAGTATGCGAATCCTAAACATGACATATCGCGACGCGTAACCGAGAAGCTGAATCAGGAAGCTGACTAGTATCGAGACGAACGCAAACGAGTAGTACCTCCGATCGGACTGATCGATGTTCTCGCTAGCACAGATCGCTCAGCATATAGGGGCTGATATTGTCGGCCCTTTTGCTGTCTCAGATCAGCACCTAGGTGAGATCGTTATCAGTGGTTTGGGTAGTCTTGGCGATGCTAAGACTGGGGATGTCAGTCACTTATCTGGCGCGAGCTATCGCTCGTTTCTGGCTAGCACCCAGGCCAGTGCGGTGATTACTTCGGCCGACGACGCGAAAGACAGTCCGGTACCGTGTCTGGTTGTTAAACAGCCATATTTAGCGTTTGCACGTGCTTCACAGCTGTTCGATGTGAGCGCTGATCTTTTACCCGAAATTCACCCCAGCGCGGTTATTCACGAGTCAGTTGTTCTTGGAAATGATGTGCATATTGGCGCCAACGTGGTAATCGGCGCCGGCGTCACTATTGGTGCGAAAACCAGTGTTCAAGCCAACACTACGATAGGCAAAAACTCCTCGGTCGGAGGGAGTTGCACCATTTTCCCAAACGTCACGATATATCCCAAAGTCGCTCTGGGCGAGCGCTGCGTAATCCACTCGGGTGTCGTGCTGGGAGCAGATGGTTTCGGGTTCACGCCTGATGAAAAAGGCCATTTTCAGAGGATCGCGCAAGTCGGTGGTTTGCAGATAGGCTCTGATGTCTCCATCGGGGCGGGCACGACAATTGATTGCGGCGCCATTTCTGACACCCTGATTGGCGACGGCGTTAAGATCGATAATCTTGTGCAGATCGGTCACAACTGCAAAATCGGGGATCACTCGTTAATATGCGGGGCCGTAGGTTTGGCGGGCAGTACGGAGGTGGGTCGACACTGCATGTTGGCTGGAGGCTGTGGTGTTGGCGGTAAAAACCCAGTGAAAATCTGTGATGGAGTGATCATTAGCGTAAAGACCACTGTCAGCCAGTCCATCGATAAGCCCGGTATTTATTCGGGAGCGATTATTGCCACGGAACATGCCACTTGGCTGCGCAACGCGGTTAAATTCAACGCTTTGGGCGACTTGTTCAAGCGGGTCAAACGTCTGGAAACTAAAAACGATGAGTGATGTGAAAAACATTAACGAACTGTTCGATTACCTTCCCCACCGATATCCGTTTTTGCTGATCGATAGGGTGACAGAGATTGTCCTAGGCGAGAGTATTAAGGGGTTCAAGAATGTAACGGCGAATGAGGAGCTGTTTAACGGACATTTTCCGGGACAACCTATTTTACCTGGGGTGCTGATCCTTGAAGCCATGGCCCAGGTTTCCGGCGTTTTGGCGTTTGAAAGCAGAGGCACGAGACCAGCGGACGGCACCAATTACCTTTTTGGGGGGGTAGATAAAGCCCGTTTTCGGCGCCAAGTCATTCCCGGCGACAGGCTGGATATAGACAGCAAAATCATCGCCGAACGAAAGATCATGATGAAGTTTGAGTGCTCGGCGTTTGTTGAAGGTGAGTTGGCTTGTACCGCAGAACTGACCATTGTTGAGCAGTCTACGTGATTCATCCCACAGCGGTTATTGATGCGTCGGCTGAGCTTGGAAAGGATGTTCAGGTTGGTCCTTATTGCGTTATAGGCGCCGGGGTCGTTTTGGGGGACGGCGTGGTTTTGCAGTCCCATGTTGTGGTCAAAGGCCCCAGTCGAATTGGCAACAATGTGCACATCTATCAATTCGCAACCGTGGGAGAGGCGACGCCCGCGCTGGCCTATGCCGGTGAGGATTCGGTGCTTGAGATAGGACAGGGCACGATTATCCGTGAAGGGGTCACGATTCATCGCGGCATGGCTAAAGGCGGGATCGCCAAGACTGTTGTTGGCGACAACTGTTTGCTGATGGCCTACGTACATGTGGGGCATGATTGCATCGTTGGGAACAATGTCATTATGGCGAACAACGCCTCGTTGGCAGGGCATGTTGAAGTCGGCGATTTCGCCAACTTTGGCGGGTATGCAGGTATCCCGCAGTTCCGCAAAATAGGAGCGTTTTCGCATATCGCTGGTATGAGTCTTGTCACCAAAGACGTGCCTGCCTACATGACGGTCGCTGGCAATCCTGCTTGGGCCGTAGGCCTGAACTTAGAAGGTATAAAGCGGCGCAACATTGATAGTAACGCGCGCCAAGCGTTAAAGCAGGCCCATAAGTTAGTCTACCGAAGCGGACTCAAAGTCGATCAGGCTCTGCAAGAAATGAAGGTGCTACGTGCAGATCACGCAGAAGTGGAAATATTTGCGCAATCTATTGAAAGCTCAGGCGTCGGAATTATTCGCGGCAGTGGGCGTGGCATCTAACACAGAGATTGCCGAAGTCCCGATTGTCATTGGCATGGTTGCTGGGGAACCCTCCGGCGACATCTTAGGTGCGGGTTTGATGGCGGCACTTAAGGAGCAATTGCCAACACATAGCATTCAGTTCGTCGGTGTCGGAGGGCCGCTGATGCAAGCCGAAGGCTTGGAGTCTCTGGCAGATTTTGAAGCACTCTCGGTTAATGGTTTTCGTGATCCTATCATTCGACTGCCGAGCCTCTACCGGCTTTATCGCCAACTCATCGCCTATTTCGTTGACCGGCCAATCGATGTTTTTGTCGGCATCGACTTCAACGTTTTCAACTTCATGCTGGAAGGTCGTTTGAAGCGCGAGGGTATTGCGACCGCTCACTATGTGAGCCCTTCCGTCTACGCGTGGCGACGAGGGCGCACAAAAACTGTAGCGCGCTGTGCCGACGCGTTATTTTGTCTGTTTCCCTTCGAACCGGATATGTACCGGGGTCTCTCCGTGGATGCTCGCTTTGTCGGCCACCCACTAGCAGAGCAGATATGTGACGACGCCGGTAGCGATCAGGCGCGACGCGAGGCTAGGGTGGATCTTGGTTTAGAGGTAGACCAGGTGACTCTCGCGCTGTTGCCGGGCAGCCGAGGCAGCGAAGTTGACCTAATGCTCAAGCCGATGCTCGAGGCAACTCGGTTGCTCAATCAAGCACTAAATGGGCGTGGCCAACGATTGCAGACTGTTATCCCAGCTCTGAGCGCGGCACGTGCAGAGCAAATAGGACGCATTAGCCGAGCGTATAAAGATCTTGACCTAAAGTTGCGCCCTTGTGATGCGAGACAACCGCTCATCGCTTGTGATGTGGCTCTGGTGAAATCGGGCACGAGTACCTTAGAAACGATGCTCGTTAGACGTCCAATGGTAGTGACCTATCGGCTAGGCTTCTGGACATATCTAATTGCCCGTGCATTGCTAACCACACGCCACATTGCGGTACCCAATATTCTGGCAGGCCGTATGCTAGTTCCGGAACTAGTGCAGGGTGCTGCAACGCCCAAGGCCATTAGCGATGCCTTGCTGCAAGAGTTGCATACCAGCCGAGGAGACTCCGCATACCTGCAATCCTTTGCAGATTTGCACGAAAGGCTTGCGGCAGGCTCCTCTGGTCTGGGTCCATCGGCGGGTGCCGCACTCGGTGTGAAAGATCTGCTGAAACAGTTTGGACGACTGAGTAACCGTACATAATTTCGTTTCAAGGTTTTCTCGCCGAGGCGGTCAAGGTAATGTGATGCCTCCACTCAGCGACACCGACCGATGACTTGTTGATGCAACCCGCCGGATCAGACTCAACCCAACACGTAGCAGGCGTCGATGAGGTCGGCATAGGCCCATTGGCAGGCCCGGTTTTGGCATGCGCTGTTATTCTTGACCCCACGACCCCCATCGCAGGCCTGAACGATTCTAAATCGATAAGCGAAAAGCGTCGGCAGTCGCTGGCAGTCGAGATCAAAGAGCGTGCCCTAAGCGTCAGCGTTGGTCGGGCTAGTGTTGAAGAAATCGATGCTCTGAATGTTTTGCAGGCCAGCCACTTAGCGATGCGTCGTGCGGTCGAGGGGCTCAGCATCGTACCGGGTCATATCTTAGTGGATGGGAACAAAGTTCCCGAATTCGGTATATCAACTGAGGCAATTGTGCGGGGAGACAAAACGGTGCCCGCCATTTCTGCCGCCTCAATTGTTGCGAAAGTAACTCGAGATGCTGAGTTGGTGGCGCTGGCAGAGCGATATCCAGAGTACGGCTTTGAATCTCATAAGGGGTATCCCACCACGAAACATAGACAGGTACTACGCTTAATCGGACCCTGTCCTGCGCACCGCCGCAGTTACGCGCCGGTGCAAAAAGCGTTAGCGCGGCAGATTGCCCGAGATTATGAATGAGCGAGTCGAGGGAAATTGAAAACCCACCGATGAGGGGCGCCGCTGAAGAACCGGTAGGCGAGGCGATGGGGGCGCAATTCGTACACCTGCATACCCACAGTGAGTTTTCGTTGGCTGAGGGGCTGTTGAAAGTCAAAAATGTGGTGTCTCAGGCGGCTTCTCGACAGATCCCAGCCTTGGCGCTCACTGATCGGAACAACCTGTTCGCATTGGTTAAGTTCTATGAAACCAGTTTAGAGGCAGGGGTTAAGCCCGTTCTTGGCTGTGAGCTCTGGATTAGCCCTGAAGACGAGGGTCCCGCTGGCAGAATTGTTGCACTAGCGCAGAATTCTGAGGGCTATAAAAATCTGCTGGCCCTTATTTCTAACAGCTATACCACCGCTCAGCGTCGCGGGGAAGTGACAGAGAATCAGCTATTTGAGCGGCATCAGGGATTGATCATCCTCTCTGGCGGCGTTTCCGGTCACCTGTGGCAAAGCGTCTGTCAGGGCGACACGGAAAAAGCTCGGGCTGCACTGATGCGGTGGCAGTCCGTGTTTTCCGACCGCTACTACTTAGAGCTGACACGAACCGGGCGAACGAGTGAGGAAGCTTTTATCACTTGGGCGGTTAAAGCGTCTCAAGAGTATGGCATTGGCGCCGTAGCAACGAATGATGTTTGTTTCTTGGATGCTGATGATTTCGAAGCCCATGAAACGAGAGTGTGTATTGCGGAGGGGCGAACCCTAGATGACCCGCGGCGACCACGCCTGCATAGTGCTCAGCAATATCTACGTACTGCTAGCGAAATGAGCGTGCTTTTCGCCGATATCCCGCAAGCCATTACCAATTCGCTGGAAATCGCGATGCGCTGCAACGTGCAGGTTTCTCTGGGGACCTATTTTTTGCCCGATTATCCAATTCCGGATGCGCAAACACCCGAACAATATCTTAAGCATGTGTCAGAGCTAGGCTTACGGGAACGTCTATCTCGAACCCGGGTACATGCCTTTGGCGAAGCATTCTCAGACCCCGAGGTTTATCAGGAGCGGCTGGATTTTGAGCTGAACGTGATTAATCAAATGGGTTTTGCTGGATATTTTCTGATCGTCATGGAGTTCATCGCGTGGGCGAAGGATAACGACATACCTGTCGGTCCCGGGCGAGGTTCTGGGGGAGGCTCGCTAGTAGCTTATGCACTGGGCATCACAGACTTGGATCCGCTGGAATACGATCTGCTGTTTGAGCGGTTTTTGAATCCTGAACGTGTCTCGATGCCTGATTTTGACGTGGATTTTTGCATGGAAGGGCGAGATCGAGTGATTTCCCATGTCAGCGAAATGTACGGTGTCGAAGCTGTAAGCCAAATCATCACATTTGGCACGATGGCGGCGAAGGCCGTGGTGCGAGATGTGGCGAGAGTTCAGGGCAAGCCCTACGGTTTGGCGGACAAGCTCTCCAAACTCATTCCGTTTGAAGTAGGGATGACGCTTAACAAAGCGATGGATGAGAGCGAAGAGCTGCGCACCTTCGTCGATGAGAACGACGAAGTCTCGGAAATCATGGATATGGCCTATAAGCTAGAAGGTATTGTGCGCAACGTTGGTCGTCATGCTGGCGGCGTGGTGATTGCGCCTTCGGCACTGACAGACTTCGTGCCGCTCTACACAGAAGAAGCGGGCTCGGGCTTAGTCTCTCAGTACGATAAGGATGATGTTGAGCGGGCAGGGTTAGTTAAATTCGACTTTCTTGGCCTGAAGACTCTGACCATTATCGATTGGGCCGTAAAGAGTATTAATGCCCAGCGTGAATCTGATGCTGAGATGCTGCGCATCGAAGATTTGCCGCTAGGAGATAAACAGACATTCGAAATGCTTCGAAAGGCGGAAACCACAGGTATATTCCAGCTTGAAAGCCGTGGCATGAAGGATCTGATTCGCCGCCTGTTGCCTGACAACATCAACGACATCATTGCCTTAGTTGCCTTGTTTCGCCCCGGACCACTGCAGTCAGGGGCCGTGGATGATTACATCAACCGCAAGCATGGCAAAGAAGCAGTTTCATTTCCCCACCCGACTCTGGATGGTGTATTGGAGGGCACGTACGGGGTTGTGCTCTATCAGGAACAAGTGATGCAGATTGCTCAGGTACTAGCCGGATTTTCCCTCGGGCAGGCAGATCTTTTGCGTCGAGCCATGGGCAAAAAGAAAGCATCGGAAATGGCCAAGGTGCGCGAGCAATTTCTGCAGG
>CAJWZG010000090.1 GCA_913049565.1 uncultured Gammaproteobacteria bacterium | reverse complement strand
ACCAGACCAGCCATGATGAGGTCGATTGCCTCTGCAACCGAAAGTCCACCCTCCATGACGCCATTCTCAGCGCCGATCGGTTCACCACTCCCGGTCAGAGCGTTGGCGACGGCACCGGTGCGAACAACGCCCGGCACGATTACCTGAACCTTTACCCCGTGATAGGCAACTTCCGATCTTAGGGCGTCGAAAAATCCCAACACGGCATGTTTGGCGGGACAATAGGCGGTTCGCAAGGGCACGCCTACCTTACCTGCCAAGCTAGAGACCCCCATGATACGCCCGGAACCTTGGGCGATCATGATTGGCAAAACCAGTTTGGTTAGGGCAATGGGTCCAAATAAATTGACGTCCATAATCTTGCGATAGATCGACATATCAATATCAACTGCAAAGTCGCGGGCACCGAGACCGGCGTTATTGATCAACGCATCGATACCCGAGAATGTGTCAATAACGGTCTGCAAGGCTGCGGGCATCGCGGCAAAATCGATAACGTCCAGAGGTAGTACGAGCAGTTTGTCTACATTGGCGCCAGCGGCTACACATTCGTCTTGCACGCGGTTCAACTCAGCAGTATTGCGTGCGGAAAGGACGACTTTTGAGCCAAGCGCTGCGAAGGCTTTAACCATGCCCTCCCCCATGCCAGACGACGCACCTGTGATCCAGACAACTTTGTCAAAAAACGTCTCTTTGTCAGCTGCTGATGCTGCGGTTTGTTCTTGCGATGTCATACCCTGCCTCTTCTGCGCCCGATCGACGGGCTATTTCATTGCGGTCTAAGGTTAATAGCTGTTGCGTTGCTGCGGGTCAATTAGTAGTTACATATCAGTGGATAACCGTGGATTATCGTCTGATATTCAAATACTAATTGACTGATTTCCCGGCCATAAGCAAGATCCACGGTCGGCGATAAAGGCGTTGTCACGGGACACCGCTCCGGGCATCGTTGCCGCCTTTTAAATAAGTCTCAGCCAGACATGCGAACAGGCTGGTGCGAACACCCACCTTCTTTGCGTCGCAGAAAATGAATTTAGGTAACAACTTGCGCTTGCACCGCGCGGTTCGTTCATTTGCTGAACTGATACTTAGTTCATCTGTTTAGAACATTAACGGAGTATATTTCATGGAAGCAGCGGCACTGGATAGCCTTGTGGAACAACGGCGCAGTATTCGCGGGTACAAAAGACAACCAGTAGCCCGGGAGCTCATCGCAGAGGTCATTGCCATCGCGAAAGGCGCGCCTTCGTCCATGAACACCCAACCATGGTTTTTTCATGTCGTCACCGGCGAACCCTTGGAGCGCATTCGCGAAGGCAACACAGAGAAAATGTTAGCGGGCGCCGACGTCGACCGCGAGATTCGCATGAATCACGGCTATGAAGGCGCTTACCGACAACGACAGGTTGATATTGCCAAAGCCCTGTTCGCCAAAATGGGCATCGCACGCGAGGATGCGGTAGCCCGGCAGGACTGGGTCATGCGAGGGTTTCGACAGTTCGACGCACCGGTGTCAATTGTTATGACTTGCGAAAAATCTATGGAACACGACACAATATGTCACTTTGACATGGGTGCCGCCGTTTACGGGTTAGTACTCGCGGCTTGGACGCGTGGATTGGGAACGGTTATCAATGGCCAAGGTATAATGCAGTCCTCAGTGGTCCGCGAGCATGCTCGAATACCCGACGATCAAACCATCATGACATGCATTGCCATGGGCTGGCCTGATTTTGACTTTCCAGCGAACAGCGTCAAATCAGAACGTGAGGACAACGCCAACTTCGTAACCTTTACTGGCTTCGACTAAACCTGATTTCGGATAGCCTGCTGATGCGTCAGCGCCACAGCGACCAGCTTGCACGCTGCCGCTCTGTGCGCAGGCGCCTGTCGAAGCGTTAGGTGCTCGAGTGGCCTGCATCAGCTTGAGCCAGCAGAGCAGCATTCAGCGCCTGCTTGTCACGAGAGAAGCGACGCCCAGCAAAAAAGAACAGTGGCACATTGATGCAAGAAATTCCTGTAAAGACCAGCATGCTCGTGGTGTAGGGCTTCTCAGAACCGTTCGCAATAAGCCAATCAACAAACAGCCCACCAGCCGTAACGCCAAAACCAATGCCTAAGACGTTAATCAAGAGCAGCGCAACAGCGGTAACGGTGCCACGAATTTGCGGTGGCACCAGTTCTTGGATGGTGCCAAAGACCGGGCCGTACAGGCAACCCAGCTGAAAAAAGGCCATAAACATACACAGCAAAAACAACGGCGAGGCAGGATCAACCAGCCGATAAAGAATCATCAGCGGCATAATCACAAGGGCAATCCAAAACATGAACATCGGTCTGCCAAGCCCCGTCCGCTTGAGCAGATAGTCACTGCCCAAGCCACCAACTAGGTTGCCGAGCACGCCGGCGCCCAGTGCCATCCAGCCCGTCAACTCGGCTATTTCGTTTCGATCAAATCCGCGCTCCTCGACAAACCAAATTTGTTCAAACATTGCAGCGCCCAGGAAGATGTGGAACGTAACCGCACCAAACACTGTCATCACTAATGCAGGCGAGTTGGCAAAAGCGTTCTTCGTCGTTACGAACATTTCTTTAACGCTGATTTGAACTACGGCAGTGCTGGAATTTGTCTGCAGCGCTGCGACGGCTCGCCGCGGAGTTTCCCTAAGAAGAAACATCACGAGACTCATAAATATGCCTATTCCACCCAAAATGTAGAAACAACCCCGCCAGCCGACTAAGGGTTCGAGGTAAGCTACTATCAGCAGGCTGAAAGAAATTCCGACGGGTGCGGCCATATAATAAAAGCCCGCGGCAAAGCCTAAGCTTTTGCTCGGAAAACAATCCGACAATAAGGACATCGAAGTCGGTGTCATGATGGATTCACCGACACCTATGAATAGGCGCGGTATGGCGAGACTGACAAAACCTTTAGCCATACCCGATACTGCAGTGAGCGCACTCCAAAGCATCAGACCAACTGCGATCAGCCGGGTTCGATTAACTCTGTCGGCCAGAACACCCATAAAAACTCCGGCGACGGTGTAGAAAAAAATAAAAATTAGTCCCGTGAGCAAACCAAATTGGGTGTTAGTAAGATTGAGCTCAGGTTTTATCCAATTTGCAAGGCTGGAGATCAATTGTCGATCGACGACACTCATCACATTGATCAAGGTGAGGAATACCAAAAAACCGTAATCTGAAAATCCCGCCTTTCTTTCTTCTTCTTGTTCCATGTTTATTCTCTAATTTGGCGTCGTAAAACGAAATCAGTTATTAGGTCCACCCATAACCGAAGCAGACCTCTTTTGTGGCAATTGCCTGCTTTTGAGTAAAATACTCAACATCAGGCCGCCGCCGATTTGACAGCGGGTGAACAGAAAGTGCGGGCTAGTCTGCAAACCGCCTTAAGCCGAATAGATCAGTCAGCGTATTCGTGTTTGTCCACAGAAAGCTCTATATCTCGGCAGTATCAAACAGTGCTTTGCATCACTCTATTAACAGATACATATCACGCAATAACCCGGCGTTATTGGTTGGCAAGCGGCGCAGTTTTCGTGGGCCCGAGGACCAACTAACTTAAACATTTAATGCTGAGCTGACGCATCGCCAGAGCTACTGTTATGGCGGAAAAACTGACGGAGCCCTAAACCAAACGCGTATGTACTGAACCAAAGTCTGCCGTTATCACCCGCACGGTATCGTTGGGACTTATTCCATGCATACCGGCTATGGTGCCACAGAGTATTGTTTGGCCCTTCTGCAATCGCAGATTCTGATCGTGCAATTCCCCAACCAGCCAGCGTAGAGAGGTAATGACTGTCTCTCTGAGATCTGCCCCGGCTACCCCCACTACTGGCACACTATTAATCTCAACGGTGAGCGGCCCTGGCATATCAGGTAATCCATGTGCAGGATCGAGCGCATGCACAACCCCAGCGTGCAAGGCATTGTTGGCAACTAATTCAGGAGCAGATGGCTTAGCCCGAAACACTCGGTTATGCATTTCTATCACCGCGAATACGGAGTCGATAGCAGCCATTACTGCCTGATCAGACAGAGCGTCAGGCGCGAGGCTTTGCCCCAACCGCACTGCCAGTTCACCTTCAATGGCAGGTTGAGCAAAATCCGATGCCTGCAAGTGCGTCGCAGACGGCCATTGTTCGGTGGCAAAAAGGCGCCCCATCACCGGGTGATAGATTCCCATAGATTCTCGAAGAGGCACCGAAACACAACCGACCTTGTAGCCGACCAAAGTCTCGCCGCGCTGCTCACGTAATCGACTGACCGCCGCCTGAATTTGATAGGCCACGGCTGTGCTAAATTTACGGTGTTCAAATACGCTGCCAATATTCTTGTCGTCGTAGTCCTTGAGCTGTTGATCCGCGATTTGGTTAATGTCCATCATAGTTATATACGCAGCAACCGGTGGTCGCATTGTCCTTGCCAAGCTTGCATCACGGCTTTCGCAGATGCTGCTGTAAAAAAGTATTGAGGCCGCCATAAGCCATATCAAATTCGGGAGAATTGGGCACCGCCGCATACGCTCCGTGGGGCAGGCCTTCAAACACAATTAAATCGGCGGGGATGTTTGCGCGCCTTAGTTTCAGGTGCACGCGCACGGTATCGCTCAACAAAATATCCCGAGTTCCAGACACCAAGTAAGTTGCAGGAAAACCTGTGAAATCACCCAACAACGGTGATATCAAAGGATCGCTTAAGTCCTGACCATTGGCGAACAATGCTTGCAGTTTTCCGTGAAAGCCTTGAAATGTGCCAATCACGTTGTCGACCCCCTCGTTCGTCACCACGGTATCGCCACTGTGCGTTAAATCCGCCAGAGGGGTCCCGAGGAAAAGTACTTTGGGTAATTCTAAATCTAGGGCTTTGAGCTTGTGGCATGTGCTTAAAGCCAAGTGCCCGCCCGCCGAACTGCCGCCCATTGCAATATTGGCCGGGCCAAACTGTTCTGCTATGGCTCGGTAGACTGCTACCACATCGTTCAGAGCCGCAGGAAAAGGCGACTGCGGCAACAGCGAATAGTCCACAGAAATAACTCTCAGGCCGGTAACCGCCGCAATTGCAGCACCTTCAGCAGCACCCATGACGCCGCCACCGAACAAATAACCACCGCCGTGCAAGTGAATGAACACATAGCTCTCGCCTTCGATAGTGGGCTCCGCGGGGCTTATATCGTGCACGCCGACACCAGCGATTTTCTTACGTTGTACGCGGACCCCAAACTTTTGATTCAAGAACGCTAACGTCACCTGATTCGCTGCGCTGTGTGCATCGGCGGTGGCCTGCCAAGCGACAAGGGTAGTTGGGAACTCTGTCTTTTTGGCCTGCACATTGGGGCCACCCACTGCTGCCATAGCCACGCGCACAGGTTCACTGACATTGCCAGAGAGCATGAGTTCTTTTTCACCGACCACCCAACCCAGATGGGCGTTGACGCCTACAGTCTCTGCCTGGACCGTGGAACCAATGCTGCAGATGAGCAAAAGCGACAATGAACACCGAGCAAAAGCCATTGCTCGAGCGTTCAACGCCGTCGTTTGAGCGCGCAATCTCGGGCTTTTTTCATTAAGAACATTCAAGACAGATCCTCCCAGACGTGTTCAATGATGCAAGCGACGCCCGACCCGGAAGCAGTAAGACATTGGCCACTACTAAACCTTAATTGTGAGACAGCATCTATCTACAAAACAATATCAGTCGATAATTATTTGTTTCCTATCCCATAACCTTCGCAGCTTACTGGCTTGGTTGCGACGCATACTTGATGGCTAGATTTTGGCCTGAACAGAGAGCTGTCGTTTCTTTCGCTAACCCGTGGGCTTTTTTCGGTGTCGATGCAGCATCGTAGGAGTTTTCAGCACTACAGAAGCCTGTAAAAACAAGCTCGGCAGCTGCACTGACCGAGGCTCCACGGGCACACATTGTGGTAAAGTTTTGTCTAAACGCTTTCGATAGTTATATGTTATGGATATTCGACAACTCGAACACTTTGTTGCTTTAGTAGAACTTGGCACAGTACACGCTGCCGCCAAACACCGGTTTATTTCTCAGCCCGGCTTGAGTGGCAGCATAAAGCGATTAGAGTCGCAGCTCGGTACGGCGCTGTTTGAGCGCGACGGTCGCGGCATGCACACGACTGTCAAAGGTATGGGCTTTTACGTTCACGCCAAGCATATTTTGGAACAGGTGCGGCTTGCTCGCTCAGACTTAGACGCGGGGTCAAACAGTATCGTTATAGGTTTAGGCGAGGCAAGACTGTCGGAGTTTGTCGGCCATTTGGCAAATGAGTTAGGCGTGAGTTCCCCGTCTATCAGCCTGTCTTTCATTGAAGGTCATATGGATGCGCTGGCTCCGCAATTGCTGAACGGCGATATTGATGTAGCCGTCGTTTACGGTGATCTGAACTTAAGCGGCTTACCGCTGACGGTGCGACTTCTGGCCCGCAGTCAGTGGGTGGTGTTCTGCCGCTCAGGTCATCCACTTACTGAAATTGCGAAACAAGTACCCCTCGCAGAACTCAAGAAGTTCGGTTTGGTCAGAAACAGAGCCGCGCCAAAATTCACGCCCTATCAGCCAATCTTGAGGGATCGTAAAACAAAGCCGCTTAACGATTCGCAGTGCGTAACCGCAGCCTCGGAACAGATGGCCAAGGAGCTTATCCTAAATTCAAACCTATTAGGCTACGGTCCTAGGTACAGTATTTATCAGGAACAATTGCGCGGCGAAATAGTCGAAATCAAGCTACCGATCGAGAAGTATTTCATAGATATCGCCATTGTCAGACGACCAAATGTGCATTCGGTTGTGCTAGACCGCGTTGTTGAGTTAACTGAGGCTTATTATCGGGACCTAAAGATAAGCTGACGTCCTAGAGCTCTGCCATTCAATCTGTGTATAACTGGGCGTTATCGAATGATACGTTTTTGTTGATTGACGTTGCCTGTTCAACTGCAAAGACTCTACCTCTGACGTGTTAAGCGGTACTTCCTTCTACCTCGTGTTTATGGGCGTGCGGCGCAGCAGGTTGTGAGGTACTTGGCGTTTAACATCCTTGAAAGGGACTGGCGGAATGGTGTCACGCAGCACAGCTTTTCAAACCCCGATACAAACACTCGCCGGCTCGCTGTTAAACCTTATCGGCACTGCAAGAATGCATCGACCATCGAAATTTTACCGTCGGTGCTCTAGTAAAAATATCAGTTTCATGGGCAACTGCTTTTGGCTATCCGCGGAGCTGTCACCATGTCGTCATTAAAACCATTCGCAATCAATGATATGCAGGGGCAGCGCCATGCGTTTTCCGCCCAAAGTCCAGCGATCGTCTGTTTTATAAAGGAGGATTGTCCAACCTGCCGAGTAGTCCTGCCAGTTCTGGCCGCTTTAGTTGACAGCGCTTCTGAAGGAATCGATTTTTTCGTCATCGGGCAAAGCGATGCCGGAAATCGTGCGCTCATGGAAGAGTACGGCCCAAGTTTCGACATCTTAGACGACAGCGCCCTCGCTGTTTCATATGCAGCAGACATTCAAGTTGTCCCAACACTGCGCCTCCTTGATGCCACTGGGCAGATTGAAAAAGAACTGGTCGGCTTTGTAAAAACCGAATGGCAGGAATTGGGGACGGAATTGGTTGCGGACACCAATACGCTCAATGTCGACTGGTTAGTCCTACCAGACTGGCTGCCCGGGTGTGGCTCCCTGTCAGTGGATCCATCGAACTATGAGCGTTTAAGAGCTGAAGCGGAAAACAGTCCAATCCGTGCGCGGCGTATTGAACTTGGAGGGCTCGATGATGAATTTGAATTCATGTTCGACCAAGGCTTTTCCGATGGACTACCGGTCATACCCCCTACGCCGGAGCGTGTACTCAAGATGCTCGACGCAACGACACGAAATGCCCAAGACATTGTTGCGGTTATGCCGCCCAACATGGCACCGGTAAGCGTCGAAAAAATTGCTATCAACTGTGTGCTGGCTGGATGTAAACCCGATTATCTACCGGTGGTCATTGCCGCTGTCGAAGCCGTATGTACCGACGATTTCAATATTCATGGCGTCATGGCCACGACGATGGGTGCGACGCCGGTTATGGTCGTAAATGGACCTATTCGCGAACGTATTGGCATGAACATGGGGCTCGGCGTGCTCGGTCAGGGCAACCGCGCCAACGCAACTATTGGTCGGGCGTTGCGATTGGTAATCCGTAATGTTGGCGGCGCGGTACCCGGGGGTACTGAACGCTCCACGTTTGGTAATCCGATGAAATTCACAATGTGCTTTCCGGAGTGGGAGGAGAAATCTTGCTGGGATGCCCTGCACGTTGATCGGGGTTTCAATGCAGAGGACTCCACCGTGACAGTTTTCGCAATGTCGGGTGGTCCCAACCTAATCATCGATGAAACTTCTACCCTAGCCAGTGATCTTGCAACCACCATCGGCGCCGCGACTACCACCACCCTTAACGCCAAAGCTTACGGTTTCTCCAATTGCCTTATCGTCGTTTCACCGGAACATGCGGCGACCTTCAATAGCGACTCACTCAGCAAACCCCAGCTGCGACAGCTGATACATCGAGCCAGCGAAAAAACCGTGGCCGAGCTCATTTCTAGCCCTGGATGTACACCGGAACAGAAGGCCCATTATGAAGCGTTGGGGACAGCCACTCGACTCGCAAAATTTGGTTCGGATACCGACGTAAATATCGTCGTAGCTGGCAGTCTTGCGGGTAAGTGCACTGCATTTTTCCACGGTTGGCTGCCACAAAGCATTGGCTCCGTGCCTGTGACCCAAAAGATAACGCCCTAAAGGCAACAGCTTTTTTTAAACGGTATCAATCACCAACATGCCGCCCATTCGGAGACTTAAGAATGACAAGAGTCGTACTGCTAGATCCCACTAACGAAGAAACCCCTGTTACACGTCAAATTTCCCCAAGACCGCAACATCTTAGCGGTCGTGTAGGTCTGTTGGACATCTCCAAACGTCGCGGCGATGTTTTTTTAGACCGCCTAGAAGAGACTCTTGTGGGGCGACTTGCTGATATTGAAATCAATCGATACACGAAACCAACCTTTTCAAAGCCCGCGCCTGAAACATTGCGGCATGAAATCAAAGCGGCCAATGACTTTGTCGTGGTGGCGCTAGCTGACTGAGGATCATGCACATCGTGCAGTTTGCATGACATCGTATGGTTCGAAATTCAGAACATGCCGTCGGTGGCAATTGCTTCAGGGGAATTTGTGGATGCCGCAAGGACTCAAGCAGATGCTCTGGGCATGAGCGATGCCAAGTGCTTGTTCGTAGCACATCCTATACAGGACGCTAATGATGCACAGATGGCCGCCAAAGCGGACGCCATCTTGGACCAACTCATCAGTTGCTTAAGTGAAAAAACAAAATGAACAAAGCCGAATTTTGGATTGCTCGCCCTACTCACTACTGGATGATGAATAGTCCATTCGACCCTAGCTTTAGCTATGGAAAAACCTACGAAAGTGCAGGATTGGATGGTTTACTACTGTTCGATACGCAAAATTTGGCCCCCGAGGTTTACGTCAGTTTGACGGCGGTGGCGAAGGAAACTACCACTCTAAAATTAGGCACCGGTGTAACCAATCCGCGTACCAGACACGCTGCGGTTACTGCCTCGGCGATGGCCACACTGAACGCTGTCAGCCTTGGACGCGCATATCT
This sequence comes from uncultured Gammaproteobacteria bacterium, assembly GCA_913049565.1. The sequence continues at coordinate 146 of CAJWZG010000090.1, read as the reverse complement.
GGGTGTCGGACGTGGGGATTCTGCGTTGGCACACATTGGCTACGTCCCCACCGGGGTTGCCGAGTTTGAAAAATATGTAGAGCAGCTAGGTGCGTATCTTCGTGGCGATGAAGTGATGTTCCCAATGGACAGTGATATCAAGACGC
>CAJWZG010000089.1 GCA_913049565.1 uncultured Gammaproteobacteria bacterium | reverse complement strand
AATTGAGGAAACTGAACTGAATTATTAATATAAATACCACCGCCCATACCTTCTGAGCTATTAAAAATAATATTTGATTTATCCAGAACTACATTACTGTTATTAATAAAAATCGCACCACCATCGCCATTAGAATGATTGTTAAAAGCAACTAGTGAATCAATTTTTATTTCGGAGGAATTATTTAAACTGATAAATCCGCCACTTTCAGCTCACCTTCGCGGGTTTGTCCGCCGATCTGCATAAACCGCGTCATGTTCGTTTGCGCTGAGTCGGTGCGCAGTAAACGGGAGAACAAATAGGCCTCTTCCTGCAAACCTTGCTGCACAGGCAGCTCCGAAGCGTTAACAGAAGCTTTAGCCAAACGTACCGCCTCGACAGGGAAACTGGCGATCCTTTCTGCCAGGGCTGCGACCTTCGCGTCCACCTCATCGGCGGCATAAATGCGATTGAGATAGCCCCACCGCTCAGCTGTTTCTGCATCCAGATCATCGGCCCCCAGAATAATTTCCATCGCACGTCCCCGACCCACTAGCTTTGGCAAGCGTTGCGTGCCCGAACCGCCCGGTAGAATTCCCAGTGGTACTTCCATTTGATTAACAATCGTTTTGCCGACAACGCCGAAGCGCATATCCATGCTGGCGGCAAATTCACTACCTCCGCCACCTACCCGGCCCTCAATCTGAGCGATGGTGACCTTATTCATGGTACGAACCCGCTCGCACATCAGGTGAAAATCACTGAGTTCTAGATTTCTTTCTGCGTCGCCATCGGTTGGGAATTTGAGAATGTTTGAGACGTCGTAATGCGCGATAAAAAAATCGGCATCTGCACTTTTAAAAACGATCACGGTTAGGGAGTCATCGTCTTTGAGCTCGCCAACCAAACTCACCAGCTCTTGATACAACTCAGGGGTAATGATGTTGATCGGTGGGTTGTTGATCGTCACGGTGCCAATGCGCCCTGTGATCGCAACCTCTAAGCGTTCGTAGTCGTAAGCCATCCTCTTCTCCCCTAATGTGCAGCCCTTAGCATTACGCCACGAAAGTGCTCAAATGCAAAGACAGATGAGGGAGGATTACGCCAAGGATTGAGCTCTCGGAAAAAGGCAGCTGGCGCGATACAGCCGCCCGGGGAAGGCCGTTTATTAGGCTATGTCGTCGATACTGGATATAATTTTGCCTATCAGCCCATATTCCACAGACTCTTCAGCGCTCATCCAGCAATCTCGCGCCGTGTCTTCAGTCACGCGAGCCACTGTTTGCCCCGTGCGATCCGCAATGACGTTGTTGATGCGTTCTCGGGTTTTGAGTATTTCCTGGGCGTGGATTTGAATATCTGTCGCATCTCCGCCAGCACCACCAGACGGCTGGTGAATCAAAAATCGAGTGTTGGGTAACGCGTAGCGATGGTCTTTTTCTGCCGCAAGGTATATGTGCGTCGCGATGCTTCCTACCCACCCCGTACCGATGATGCGAACATCGGGCTTAATGAACTGAATCATGTCGTAAATCGTATCGCCGGATTCCACATGTCCGCCGGGTGAGCCGATGTACAAGGTAATGGGGTCGTCGGATTCGTAAGCGAGAGCCAAGAGCTTTTCCGCCGTTTTGCGCGCCACATCTTGATTGATTTCCCCGAAAAGCGTCAATGTACGGTTCTTGTGCAGCACGCTTTCCAACAGATTAGAGGGCTTTGGGTTGTCTACTTCTTTGTCTTTATCGTCTTTAGCGTTTTCGAACCGTGTCATCAACTTCTCCATTGTTTGTATCGCCGCCCAATGACTAAAAAACAGGGGCCAACCTCATGCTTTCAATTAACGGCAGCGATGTCGCCCACCTACGCCAGCGACGCTTTGTAGTGTTAGCAGGCGCGATCGCGATAGTGTAGCTTCTTTGAGAAGTAAATTGGGATAAAGAGGAGAAAATTCAATGCCAATAGCACCTGAATATCAGGCTATGTTTGATCAGCTTGCGACTGCTGAACCCGGACCAAGTTTGTCAGAGATTCCTGTTGCCGATGCGAGAGAGGTGTATCGCGCCATGCGGCCCGTTAATCCAGAATTGAGTGTGAACTCAATTGAAGAATTACAGATTCCCGGACCTTTGGGAGATATAACCATCCGTATCTACCGCCCAGCCGGGGACGGTCCCTTTGGCGCACTGGCATACTTTCACGGCGGCGGCTGGGTGATTGGCGATCTGGATACCTGCGACTCAGTGTGCCGCGAGTTGGCTACCCTAGCCAATATCGTCGTCGTTTCGGTTGATTATCGAATGGCGCCAGAGCATGTTTTTCCAGCTGCTGTGGAGGATTGTTTTGCAGCGGTGAAGTGGATTGCCGACAACCAATCGGCTATCTCTGGCAACGGTAAGATCGGTGTGGCTGGGGAAAGTGCCGGAGGCACCTTATCTGCGACGATGGCTCTGATGGCGAGGGATCAAGGCGGACCCGCCATTGCTTTTCAGGGATTGATTTACCCGGCCATCGATTGTTCGATGGATCAAGCGTCTTGGATATCGAATGGTGAGGGCTACATTCTCGACAAGTCGACGATGCAATGGTTTTGGGACACCTACTGCCCTGATGTGCAGCAACGTCAGGACCCCCGTGCCACGCCCATACACGCCACTTCCTTGGCCAATCTACCACCTGCTTTGATCATGACTGCGGAGTTTGATCCGCTTCGCGACGAAGGTGAGGCCTATGGCGAGGCATTAAAAGGCGCGGGAAATTCCGCTGAAGTGATGCAGTGTGCGGGTTTAGTGCACGACTTCTTCGGGACTGCTGCGGTATTTGAAAGCTCACGCGGACCTTTTCTGACCGCTGTTGAACGGGTGAAAACCCACCTTCACTAAAGCAAGGATCTGGAAATGCTTTTTTCTGTAATCTGCCGCGATATTGTTGACGGTTTCGAGTTACGCAAGCAAACGCGACCGGCTCATCTGGCATTTCTAGCCTCTCAAGAGATACGTTTTGCGGGGCCGATGCTAAGCGATGATGAAACCAAGCCCATTGGCTCTATCGTCATCATCGACTGCACAACTTTAGATGAGGCAAAAGCCATAGCTGCAGCCGATCCTTATAACTTGGCGGGCTTATTTAGCAGCGTCAACGTGCATCCCTTCAAACAAGTGATACCGGAGGAGTCCCCATGAAAACAGCCATCGTAAGCGGCGTTGGACCGCTAGAGGGCCTCGGTGCGCAACTCTGCGTGCGCTTCGCAGGCTTAGGGTTTCACGTACTGGCGGCAGGACGTACCGCAGAAAAACTGCAAAGCGTTGTTGACGCCATCGCCGCCAGTGGCGGCAGCGCGGAAGCGGTCGTTGCGGACGCCACCTCTGAGACAGACACTGAGCGCTTATTCGATAAAGCCGGTGATGAGCTTGCTGTCGCCATATACAACACCGGGAACAACACTCCAGGACGTATTGCAGATATGAGCGCAGAGTACTTCGAGAACAGTTGGCGTGTTTGCTGCTTTGGCGGTTTTTTATTCGGTCGGGCCGCTATCCACAAATTTGCGGGGAATGGAGGAACCTTGATTTTTACTGGAGCGAGCGCTTCCTTACGCGGCCGTGAGAATTTTGGGGCATTCAACTCGTCTAAAGGCGCACTGCGTAACCTTGCTCAGGCCATGGCCAAGGAATATGGCCGCGACGGCGTGCATGTTGGACATGTGGTCGTTGATGGTCCTATCGGCGGCGAAAAAATCAAAAAAGGATTGCCAGAATATGCCGCCAAGCTGGGCGATGAGGGCATGATTAACATTGATGGCATTGTCGATGGCTATGTATATCTGCATCAACAGCCGCGACAGGCGTGGACTTTTGAGCTGGATGTGCGCACATCACTGGAGAAATGGTAGCACCCGAAGTAACCATTGGGCATCAAGAAAAGCGGGCCATCCTTCCGGACGCCCGCTTATAAGAGCCTTTTGCTACGCAGATCTAGTCGACCCGGGCAACAGCGTAGCCTGACAGCACCATCGCACCATCTTGATTTGTCGTTTCGACGTTCAAGTTTACCATACCGTCAGCTACGTCCACGACGGTCGCTGTAGAGTTCAACGTATCACCGGGCCAGACTTGACTGGTGAACCGCACGCCGTACTTGGTCAGCCGACCATCGCCTACGTAGTTTGTGAGCATTCGCCCTGTCATACCCATGGTCAACATGCCGTGAGCAAAGACCGAAGGATAACCTGCGATTTCCTTGGTGAACTTTTCATCGGTATGCACCGGGTTGTAGTCGCCTGACGCACCCGCGTACATTACGATCTGAGTACGAGAAAGGTCCTCTACCAAACACTCGGTGTAGGTATCACCTGCCTTTAAATTGCTTGCTGAAAGTGCCATTACTCCCCCTATTGATCGACGGGACGTTCGGTGCGCACACCGACGCCTCGAGCTGTTATTGCTAACTCACCGTTTTGATCACGGTATTCGGTAATGGTTTCGCTAAACACCAGCTTACCCGAGCGTTTCCCTTCTTTTTCCCACGTTTTGCCTGGCTTTACTTCAGCAGAGAGTACGTCGCCCGGGCCAATATGCCGGTGGTATTCAAAATGCTGCTCTGCATGCAGGCCTCCACCGCCGCCGCCACCGCCCGGTGACTCCTTCTTGGTAACGCTAGTGGCTTCTTTGCCTGAACCAAACCACTCTTCGCCGATTTTTGGACGTAAAAAATAATTTGGGTCAAATTGCGCCGAAGATTGGGCAAAGGTTGGCGGTGCAATAACCCCACCTGCCTCAGTCGATTTTGCGTAATCCTCGTCGTAATACACCTGATTGTCATCTGCGATTGACCGGGCAAACATCATGATATGACTGCCCTCAACCGGGAATTTCTCTGTAGCCATTCGGCCCCCTCCTTTAACTTAATTACACCGAGAGTATGTCTGAAAGACAGGGGTTTCGACAAGACGCGCGCTGACCTGCACTTGCCGATTATGGCTACTTGCCTTTGAACTGAGGCGTTCTCTTCTCCAAAAATGCACTGATACCTTCGGCTTTATCCTCAGTTTGCACTAGTGCACCCTGCGCGTATTTCTCGAACATCAACGCCCCAGCTAGGCTTGCCTCCATTCCAAAATGCACCATGGCTTTCATCGTTCTCGGCACAAAGGGCGCAAACGACGCAAGGTGTTCGGCCATGCGCTGCACCTCTGGAATCAGTTCTTCACTTTCGACAAGCCGTGTAATGAGACCAATCTGCAGTGCACGGTCTGCATCGATAGGCTCACCCATGAGCATCATTTCCATGCCCCAGCCGCGGCCTATTAGTCGTGGCAAACGTGCCGTAGCTCCTCCCCCTGGGATGATACCCAACTTACCTTCCGGCGTAGCAAACCTTGAATGCGGTGTAGCTACGCGCAAATCGCAGCCCAACGCCACCTCCAGCCCTCCGCCCATACAGATTCCGTCGATAGCGGCAATAGTCGGTTTTGGCGTACGTTCGAGCTTCTCAGCCAGACCTTGCACGATCGGTTCCAAAGCTTTTTTGAAATCTCGGTCAACCACTTCGGACAAATCAGAGCCAGCGGCAAACGCTTTGCCGCCCGCGCCCGTGATCGAGATCGCACGCACATTGTCGTCATAGGCCGCTAGATCAACCGCACCATGCAAATCATCCAACGTGCCAAGTGATATGGCGTTGTGTTTTTCAGGCCGATTAATAGTGATAAGTGCCAGCGGGCCGTGGCGCTCATAAAGAACATTGTCGAATGCTGGAGTGGAATTCGTGCCGGGAGGTCGTTCGTTCATAACCGTAGGTGCCTTGCGAAAAGCACATCGTTGATGAATCCCTCGCGTCGCGCAAGTGATGATGGGGATTTGACGTTACGCGACCAGAAATAAAAGAGCCACCGGCCTGGAGAGAAAACCGGCGGCTCTACATGCGATCTCGTGCACTTCAGAGCATCTGCTACTTAGATCGATTAATCAGCGACATTATTTATCGCTGGCCTTCTCACTAAATCACCCGCTCTCGAGATCTTGGAGAGAACTGCCCCCTTTCGGAGACAGTGTCAATATGCGTTGTCTGCGTTTCCAGGGCATTTCGGCTGGGTCGATTTTTGTGACATTTTGTATCATTCATCACCCATAAATTTCATCAGTCGTACCGGTCGGCAAAAACCGTGACAGGAATCACACGTTGTCTATCCGCGCCTCTTGGCGCCGCTGTCGTGAAGCTGCCAATGGAATGCCGCACCCCGAGGCTTGGCATCGCGGATCTCGATCTGCCAGCCATGCGCGGAGCTCAGTTGCTGAACGACCGCCAAGCCCAGTCCACTTCCCCCAGTACTTTGACTACGAGAGGCATCTAATCTGTAAAACGGCTCAAACACGTTGCTTCGTTCGTATTCTGCTATCCCCGGGCCGTCGTCGCTGACGATAATCTCATTTGCGCTCAAAGATACGCTGACTCGATTCGCATACTTGATCCCATTGCCGACTAAGTTCACGAGCACTCGTGTGAACGCGTTAGGCGGCAGCGCTAAAGTCAGCTCGTCGTCGATCTCGCAAAACAGTTCAATTTTCTGATCAAAAGTTTCCAGCACAGACCTAACGTAGGGTGCCAAGGCCACGGCCTCAGATCTTTCACCGGTACCTCGCGCAAAGCGCAGCGCATCACCAATCAAAGCATCCATAGCCTCTAAATTACGCTGAAAACGCTGCACCAATTCTGGATCAACGTCGCCGGGAAGTAACTCTAGCGCCAACCGCATGCGGGTCAGAGGCGTGCGCAAGTCATGAGAGATACCTGCCATCAGTGTGGTGCGGTTTGCCAACAAGCGAGCGATTTCATCCGCCATCGTGTTGAAGTTACGCGCCAGCGACACCAATTCTCTCGGTCCCGCCTCGGGTAGTGGCTCAATATCGGCTAACCCTCTAAACGCCTCAGCCTGTTGCGCCACTTGAACCAGCGGGCGGGCAATTCTTCTCACAATCAACAGCGATGTTAGTGACACAATGCCGGCACCCAGTGTCACGATGACAATAGCAACATACAGCAGCTGCACGTCTCGACGGTCAGGTGAAAATCCAATCTGCAAGTTATACCCCGCCATAGGTACATCAACCCAAACCAGATCTTCGCCATCATACATCCGGACATCGAGATCCAAACGCGCCCGAAGCTTGTCTAGCAACATTTCTGTAAACGGCAGGTAACGTGATAGCGGCGGCAAGGATTGCTCCGCTACGCTGATAATCAAATCATGGCTTTGTGCCAGCTCAAGTTCGAAATAGGGGCGCGCCTCAGGCGGTAACTCCACCCATGTTTGCGCAGACAGAACCAGCAATGCCGCTTCGTCGTCTGCGGAACGCTCAGCGATCGGATCAATGACGAACACGTTCAACGCAATAGTGGCAACTACCGCGATCAAAAATGAGCTGAATGCAAGGGTGAGGTTGGTTCTACCCAGGAGAGACTTGGGTTGCAGCCACGCTGAGTGACGGATTTTATGCAGCACCTTCATACCCGAGAGATCCGAGTGATCACGATCTTTTGTGACGCGCTAACGGCTTAGGTTGAGGCAGGGCAAAACATATAGCCCTTGCCCCATATCGTCTTTATGAATATAGGATTCGCGGGATCGACCTCTAGTTTCGAGCGAAGTCGCGTTACCCGCACATCGATAGAGCGATCGAACGGCGACCGCTCCGCACCAGTCAACAAATCCAATATGCGGTCACGATGCAAAACTTTGTTCGGGTGGGCTACCAAGATGGCCATTAAGTCGAATTCGCCAGATGTTAGGGGTATATCCTCATCGCCTCGGCGCAGTTGATGGGCGGATAGGTCCAGTACAAACTCACCAAAGCTCACACTGGTTGGAGACTCATCAGCATCTTGGGCTAGCCGGCTTGAGCGGCGCAACACGGCACGTATTCGCGCAAGCAGTTCTCTGGGATTGAAAGGCTTCGCCAGGTAGTCATCGGCGCCAAGTTCCAAGCCAACGATTCTGTCCACATCATCCCCTTGTGCGGAGATGATGATAATCGGCATATCTCTGCGCTTTTTAAGCCGTTGGGCAATGGCGAGACCATGTTCTCCAGGCAGCATCAGATCCAGTACCAGCAGATCTATCTCATTGTCTTCGAGATAAGCGTCCAGCGCATCCCCGGATTGAACAGTATCGACGACGAAACCCTGTTGCTGCAAATAGGCTTGGGTAAGCTCGCAAATTTCTAGATCATCATCGAGCAGCAGTATTCGTTCGGCCTCTGCCTCAGATTCTTGAATATTTGCCACCGCCATATCAGTTGCTCTCTGTTTTTGCTGCCGGGCTCAGTGGCTGTAGCTTGCCCTGAGTTGATACACGACGAACCGAAGATGCATCGTTTTGGCCAGCGTTACTCCTACGTATTCGTTGATCAAAACCGGCACCGAATCTCACGCGAGCGCGAATCACTCTCACTTTTGGCCTATCTTTGACGGCCTGACTGGATGCGTTTACGGCGGTAGTCGGGGCTTGTCCCAAGCTTTCAGGTATCAGCGTTTTCTTACGAACCAAACGACTACCGTCGGGCAAAATTTGTGTAATCGTCGTTCGGATCACTACGTCTCTGGCTCTGTCTAACGCTTGAGCCTGCGCAGCATTTTTCTGGTTCAAACGCTGCTGCTGATCGTCCCTGCCAGCAGAGGAACTGCCGTAACGATGGAGCGTCCGGGCACGTTTAATACGCACCGTCAGTGAGGGGGCTGACCCTACCAGGTTCGCTACGCTTGCCGTCGGCGCGGTAGCATTTGCATTGGCTTTCGCCAAGTTCATGCGTTTTCGCACCTCTGCCAATAAATCTCGTCTCTGCGCCGCATCCAACTCAGGCCAACGCTGCAGCAGGCCTCCGATTTGCTGGTCTGATTGGGCTGTCAGTGGCAGTACAAGTGCATCATCGGCCATAACAGGCGCGAAAAAGCATGCGCTCAGGCAAACACACAGGGTTGCCCCGAGGGCGCGTTTGCTTATCCGCCTCTCATCCGCTGTTTTGCGATTTATTGCCGCCATTTGTGCATGGTGCCCTTTGACCATTCCTCTGACAATCCTTGCGAAACGTTATTATCTGCTGCGGCTGTTTCTCTGCCATGTCGCCTATGTTTCAAAGTGTTACAGCAAAAACTTTGCAGCAGGCAAAAAAAAGCGACCTCGTGTGAGATCGCTTTTTAAACGAGCTAAACGCTCAGCGCACTGGTCTACAATTTACAGTGCTTATACCGATTCAAAAAGACCGGCTGCGCCCTGACCACCACCGATACACATGGTGACGACACCATACTTCTTGTTGCGGCGCTTCAGTTCTCGCAAAATCGAGCCTGTCTGACGTGAACCTGTCATACCGAACGGGTGACCAATCGAGATACTGCCACCGAGCACGTTGTACTTCTCGTTGTCGATACCTAGGGCATCGCGTGAATACAAGCACTGAGATGCAAACGCTTCATTGAGTTCCCAAAGGTCGATGTCATCGATAGACAGGCCTGCATTTTTCAACAATCGAGGAATCGCAAAAACCGGGCCGATACCCATTTCATCAGGCTCACAACCCGCGACCGTAAAGCCACGATAGATACCCATGGGCGTCAGCCCTAACTGTGCAGCGCGATCGGCGCTCATCAGCAAAGTCATGGAAGCACCGTCAGATAGCTGGGAAGCATTACCTGCCGTTACAGAGCCATCTTCTTCAAATGCTGGAGCCAGCGATGCCAGCCCTTCCAACGTCGTTTGCGGACGGTTGCATTCATCCTTGTCTACCCACACTTCCTCATGAGTTTCTTCGCCAGTTTCTTTGTTAACCTTGAGCATCGTGGCATTCATGCCAACAATCTCTTCAGCAATCGAACCTGCCTCGACGGCTGCTTGGTAGCGAACCTGACTTTGCAAGGCGTATTCGTCTTGTGCTTCGCGTGTTACCTGATAACGACGAGCCACGACTTCTGCTGTAT
>CAJWZG010000088.1 GCA_913049565.1 uncultured Gammaproteobacteria bacterium | reverse complement strand
GTTGGTGAACCACCATTTATGCTAGCGATAAGTGTATTTTTTGCATATTCGCATGCCTTGTCCTGCGTACAAGCCAAATATCCAAACCTTGATAGTCCTGCTACGGCAGAGCGATTATATTTTGCGCAGTTGTAAGATATAGTAGGATTGCCTATTTGATATGAGCGGAAAAAATTCAAAAATTGAGGAGGTTATCGAAAAGCTCTCCCGCTAGAGTCGCATCAATAACGCGCTGACGATATTGAGAGTCACTCGTAGTGCGCCCCAAGAGGTATTGATAAAGCTCAGGCGGGTTGCGCAGCGTCAAATCTGTTTGCGCAGATCCGTCTGCAGCAAACGCGGAGTTCCCGAATGGGTTAAAGAAGTAACACTGACCAGCAGCAAAATCGCCGCCGGCAGCCGCATAGGCTGCGTTACCTTCACCTGCTTCACCCGTAAACGGGTTACACGCTGGGCCACCAAAACCGTTGATGGCAAGCTCCATTTCCACAGACTGAGTGTCTTGTATCTCGCTCAGAGCCCGGTCCAATTCGCTTGCTGTATAGGAAACGTCAGCTGTCCAAGATCGACCAGCAAGCTCGAGATCCCAAGTGACCCCCAACTGCATACGCTGGTTGTTTCTATCCATTACCGATTCAGTCGTTATAGGACGATCTTCATAAGAGCTGTTGACCGTGCCGCCGATTAGGCGCGACGCATTCGACAACGGGGTAGGTACGATACCTCGACGCGACGCGTCCTCAATCAGGCCCAAATTACCAGTGGGAATAGTCAGTGCTGGCGCGTTCGGGTTCAACGAATTGGTGCGATTAAATTCCGATCCGCTGTGCGCAAATTCGTAATAGACCTCCACATTGTCGTCTAAATCATAGAAACCCTGCACATGGAATTGTCGAGAGGACTCCTCGCCCTGCAGCGGAAAAAAAGATCCAAAATCGTAAGCGCACGTGTTTCCTGGGGAGGCGGTCGTGCCTGCTCCAAGAACGCCCAAAGGCCCGCCGACCCCAGCCGCTGCCGCATCCTCACAATTAACATCTGCTCTGCCGTAACTGGATCCGTCCGCAGCGCGAGGATAATTTGAATACGCGATGTTTTTACCGGCATCATTTTGTGCGACGGGTACCACCTCACCTGGATTAAGCCCATTGTCGGCCCAGGTAATAACCGCCCCACTTAGCGGGTGGATGCGTCCTGGCTGGCCGGTGCCTGACGCTGTCGATCCGCCAAAGCGGTCATAGCGATCTGAAACATTAATGCGACCTTGGTTTCGCACACCGGCGGAAACAATCACTCCACCACGATCACCTTGGGTACCAAAAATCATCTGGAGATTATTGGTGTCCCCTTTCTTAGTCTCATGGTCTGTCTGAAATTCATACTGAACATCAAAGCCTTCGAAGTCTTTCTTGGTGATGAAGTTCACAACACCAGCAATAGCGTCAGAACCGTATAGAGCAGAAGCACCGTCTTTAACAATTTCGATGCGATCTAGCGCGATATTCGGGATAAGCGCGTTGACGTCAACTGCAGCATTACCGCCTTCATCGTAGAAGCTAGCAACGTTTCTCTTGCCGTTGACCAGCACCAACGTGGAGGACTGACCTAGGTTACGGAGATTCATGGTCATGGCACCGCGACCACCCTCACCACCGAAACTCGAGCTTCGGCTCACGCTGCCCGACTGCCATGGCAATGTTTGAATCACGTCAGCAATCGACTGCGCACCCAAGTCGTCAATGTCGGCCGAAGACACCACGTTGAGCGGTGATGGAGAATCCTCAACACTCCGCTTCAAGTATGAGCCTGTGACGACGACCTCCTCTATCATTTCATCCGCTGCCATGGCTGTAGAACCACCCGCGACGGTTACTCCAAACACGCATAAAAAACCGCCGCGCAGCAGCGTCTTTCTAGTTCTCTCGAACATAATAAGTCTCCCCATTTCATTGAGACTCCACTCCTGGAGTCGTAGGACCGCTTGACCTAAAAGCTTTGACGTAAGTCGAAACGGCGGGGGAAACTTAACATGGTTCTGCGTAAAATCAACGCGCATTCCAATACCGTAAAGTTACTCGGGCTCTGACGCACTGGCAACAAAGATAGCGGTCTGGTAAATCAAACAGACCGGCAACGTTAGGTTATACTCGTCCCCTGCCAAACTCTCCGTTTGGCCTCGCGCCTTAGGACACCATGACCACTGATAAAACTACAGTTCCCGCCTTTGGCGACATGGCGCTTTCAACGCCGCTGCTAAAAACCTTGTTGCAACTAGGTTATGAAGCACCCTCACCGGTGCAATCTCAGGCCATACCTCATCTGCTGAACGGCGAAGACATTCTTGCCCACGCGCCAACAGGTACCGGCAAGACTGCTGCTTTCGCGCTGCCTCTATTGTCTCGACTGGATCTCACTCAGAAACATGTCCAAATCTTAGTGCTGGCACCCACCCGAGAACTAGCCATTCAGGTTGCTGAAGCCTTCCAAACCTACGCGTCAAATCTTCAGAGTTTTCAAGTTTTACCTATTTATGGTGGACAGGAGTATGGGGGGCAAATCCGCAGCCTGAAACGCGGTGTGCAAGTCGTCGTTGGAACCCCAGGCAGGGTAATGGACCATATTCGCAAAGGAACACTGAAGCTCGGTAATGTTCAGGCGGTAGTTTTGGACGAAGCCGATGAAATGCTGCAGATGGGTTTCATCGACGAGGTTGAGTGGATCATCGAACAGACACCGGATAACCGACAAACTGCGTTGTTTTCTGCCACCCTACCGAAGCCAATCGAAAAGATTGCGCAACGCCATTTGAAAGATCCCAAACATGTGTCAATCAAGACGAAAACCGCCACGGCTGAAACAATTCGGCAGCGTTATTGGCTCGTGGATGGGATGCATAAGTTAGATGCGCTGACTCGCATCCTCGAGGTTGAACCATTCGATGGCGTGCTGATTTTTGCGCGCACCAAAGTAGCCACCACCGATCTAGCAGATAAGCTTATCGCGCGGGGGCTTGCGGCAGCCGCGATGAACGGCGATATGCCCCAGAAGCAGCGCGAGCAGATGGTTCACAAACTGAAAACATCGCAACTCGATGTACTGGTCGCTACGGACGTGGCCGCAAGGGGTTTGGATGTGGAGAGAATCAGCCACGTAATCAATTACGACATCCCTTATGACACGGAAGCCTATATTCACCGCATCGGCAGGACAGGACGAGCGGGCAGACAGGGAGACGCTATTTTGTTCGTCACCCCTCGCGAAAGACGCATGCTTGCCGCTATTGAAAGAGCGACTCGCAAAAAAATAGAGCCGCTAAAGCTGCCAAGCACCGAGACAATCAATAACAAGCGGATTGCTGACTTCAAGCAAAGTATCGCCGACACCATCAAGCAAGGGGATCTTGCTTTCATGAAAGGGATATTGGAGCAACTCCAGCAAGACAGTGACCTGCCATCTCTAGACATCGCCGCAGCACTGGCAAAACTTTCGTTAGGTGAACGATCGTTGTTCGTCAAACCCGAGAGCAGAGCCCGAAAAGAACGATCAGGAGCTAAAGGACCCATTGATGCCCGCCAAGACGCAAGGGACAGTCGCAGCAGATCAAAGCAATCTGGGGAAGCAAAAAATAAGCCGAAGGGAAATCGGGGAGACATCGTTCCTGCTACAGACATGGAACTTTTTCGCATCGAGGTGGGCTATGACCATGACGTTGAACCTAGGAACATCGTAGGTGCCATTGCCAACGAAGCGGGGTTAGATGCGCAGAACATCGGTCGCATCGACATACAACCCAGCCACTCTATAGTAGAGTTGCCCACGGGGATGCCAAAACCAATCTTCGTCGATCTGAAGAAGGCCTGGGTATGTGGTCAGCAACTAAAAATTTCTCGTCTGTCAGAAGAGCCTAGTGAAGACAAAAAGAGGAAGAAAACCTTTGTGGGCAAGTCACGATCGAACAAAAGCAGCGGCGAGAAAAATCGCGGGCGGAAGAAGATGTCTAGCGTCAAAGATAACGGGCAGCTGCAAACGACTGCAAAGAAGCGTCCCGTGCGAAAGAAACCAAGTGAGGCCTGATTTTAATCGCTCTGGCAGCACACACTAACCTAGCCTTTTGTTCAAGAACTGTGGACAAGACTGTTAACACTCAATACCGAAATTTCACCAAGACGAGGGCACCTTTTCCCCCCTTGGGGACGTTGCCTCGGTGCTACCCCCTCTGCCCCTCTGCGCGACTTCACCTCCAAGGCTTTCTCCCCTAGTGAAAACCCTTTGCCGCACCCTTTTTCTCCGCCGTTATCATGCTAGTTCCTAAACTTTCGTGTCGACAACCAGCGTAAAATCCTTGAGTAACCGTAAATATAGAGCAAAAAACCCAGCCAAAAGCCATAAGGATTGCTACTCGGTTGGAGAACGTAACTGAGAGCCAGGAAGCCCACCACAAAGGCAGCCACACAACCAAAAAATATCGCCAAATCTTTGAACAGGTTTCGAAAAGTAGGCTCACTCAAAAGATTCATCCAAACAATTGGCAACATTCCCCGTCCGTGCTTGTATACCCCGCTTTCGGAGAGTGACTAACCTTTTCCATGCGCCCAGCGCGAAACTATAGGTATGCTATATGAACATTTGGGTTGACGCTGATGCCTGTCCCAAGGCTGTCAAAGCCGTACTGTTTAAAGCCTCGGAACGCAGACAAATACCGCTGATATTGGTTGCGAATCAATACGTTCCAACGCCGCCGTCAAAAGTCATCCAATCTATCCAGGTTGCACAAGGATTCGATGAGGCCGACAACACAATTGTTGAACGCACAGAACCCGGCGATCTCGTAATTACCGCTGATATACCACTAGCGGCAGACGTGGTTGCCAAAGGGGGTGAAGCTTTGAATCCGCGAGGTCTCCATTACACCAAGGAGAATATTAGGGACTATCTGCAGCGCCGAAATCGTTCAGAGGAGCTTCGATCAACTGGTTTGATCACTGGTGGCCCCGCAGCTATGAACAAAAAAGACATTCAAACCTTCGCTAACGCATTGGACAGGATTTTAACGCGCGCAGCCAGGAACTGACTGCTTCTACTGAGTACAGAATTGGAATTCGCGGCGAATGCGGAAACAGCCCTAAGTGCTGGACGTTGTTCGCATGGCGTAGAGCACCTTGCCATAACTGCAAAGACGCCCTTGATCGTTGTAAATTTCCACCGCCACCGTACTGAGTTGTCGTCCCCGTTTCACCACCTTAGCCTTTGCGTCAAGCCATGCTCCGTGCGCTTGGCGTAGATAGGTGATCGATAAATCAGCTGTCCCTGCAGGTTCACTGCCCGGCATCGACTTACTGAAAACCGCTGCCACGGCAGCCATATCAACCACTGAGGCAAGCACCCCTCCGTTGACGCTACCACCAATGCCCGTGGGCGTGGTGTCGCTCACGGTCAGGCGCAGTTGAGCGTAGTCGTCGCTAACTTCAGTTACGGTCAACCCCATATAGCGATGGAATGGATTGTCATCGAAACGCTCAAAGAAGGCTTCTCTATTTCCGATAGGCATGATCTCTTTTTCCACTAGCTCCCCTTTGCAACCAGCATGGCGGACTCAATTTCAGTACCACTTGCTAATTTGCGATCTGACATTGGCATTATTGTGGCTTTTATTCGACGACATCGATAATATCCCGGGCCCGAAGCCTGGGTGGCAGAGTGGTTATGCAGCGGACTGCAACTCCGTTAACGCCGGTTCGATTCCGACCTCAGGCTCCATTTTTTCCTAACATTATCTCAAACCGCGTTTCAACGAAGACCATGCGGCGCTCAAATATTGCCACATGCTCCAAAGCGTCATAACTGCTGAGACATAAAGCAAAACGTATCCAGCGCTCATCACCCAGTGTTCCGTTTCAACGGGTTGCGACAACAGTAACGTGATTGCAATCATCTGCAGCGTGGTTTTGATCTTACCTAGATAGCTTACTGCAACGGCTACTGAGTCATTTATCTCTGCCATCCACTCGCGCAGAGCACTAATGACGATTTCTCTGCCAACAATCACCAAAGCGGGCAATGTCAACCATGCATTGTGGTGATAGGCCACTAGAACGATAAGCGCCGAAACAACGATCAACTTATCCGCCACTGGATCAAGGAAAGCACCAAACGGCGTGGTTTGATCGAGCCGTCTTGCCAAGTAACCATCAAGCCAATCTGTCAACGCCGCGAGCGCAAACAAAACGCTACCAGCTAAAATGCTCCATTCTTGCTGAAGCATGTAGAGACCAACAAAGACCGGCACCAAAAAAATGCGGGCTAAGGTGATGACATTGGGGAGGTTCAACGATTTCTTACCCAAGTAGTTTCAATAAGCGGCTCTCTAGGGCCGCGTGTTTTCGAGCATTTTCCCTATTCATGCAGGGTATCGTAGATCTGGTGCGCAATGGTGCCACTTATTCCAGGTACTTTCGCGAGTTCCTCCACGCTGGCACCGCGAATACTTGCAGGACTGCCAAAGTGCATCAACAACTGCCTGCGACGCTTGGGACCTACACCCGCAATTTCTTGTAACTCGCTTTGATTCCTCTTCTTGCTGCGCCTTGCCCTATGTCCGTTAATCGCAAATCGATGGGCTTCATCACGTATATGCTGAAGTAAGTGGCCAGCCTCTGACCGACCATCGATATGAATTTCCGTTTCACCCAAAAAGTAGCGTTCTTCACCTGATATTCGCTCTACGCCTTTCGCAATACCGAGTGTTTTCACCGATTCGATCTGCAGATCTCGCAACACTATCAACGCTCGCCTAACCTGCCCTAGACCACCATCGATAATTAGTAGATCCGGCATCGGGGCCTCTCCCTTGATCAGCCGCGTATAGCGCCGACGCAAGGCCTGTTCCATGGCTGCATAGTCATCACCTCCAACGATCCCTTCAATATTGAAACGACGGTACTCCGAATTCGCAGGTCCACTGGCATTGAAAACCACACAAGATGCAACTGTAGCTTCCCCCATCGTGTGGCTGATATCAAAACACTCTAGCCGCTGCGGCATTTCATCGAGACCCACAGCGTCCTGAAGATTTTGAAAGCGAGCCAACATGTGGCTCTTATCCGACAAATAGCTGCGTAAATTGAGCTTGGCGTTATCTTTCGCAAGCGACAGCCAACGGGCCCGCTGACCACGTACATCTTGAGTCAATTGCACAACGCGGCCTGCTTTTGTGTTCAATGCTTCGGAGAGTGCCTGGTAATCATTAGACAAGTCACTTACCAAGATCGATTTGGGAATCTCACGCTGCAGTGATGCGAAGTAATACTGAGCTATGAACGCCTGCAAAAATTCTCCCGCAGTCAACGAAAGATCGTTTTTGTTGTAGTACGTTCGCTGACCCAAGACTCGACCAGCACGGACAAAAATACCTTGAACACAGTTTTGACCCGCCTCTTCGGCATAGCCAAAAACGTCAACATCCCCCACCGCTCCATGAACATACTGTCGCTCTTGCAGCTTGCGTAACTGCTGAATCTGATCGCGATACTTGGCGGCCTTTTCGTAATCCAATTGAGCAGCCGCAGCGTCCATTTTTGCCTTGAACTGATCAAGTACGTCGATGCTTTTGCCTTGAAGGAACAAAATGGCAAGCTCCACGTCTTCCGCATAGTCCTCTTGCGGTATCAACCCTACGCAGGGTGCACTACATCTGTGAATCTGGTGCTGCAGACAGGGTCTCGACCGATTCTTAAAATAACTTTCGTCGCATTGCCTGATCAAAAACAGTTTTTGAAGCACGTTCAAACTGTCGCGTACCGCTGCCGCCGAAGGAAATGGACCAAAGTACTTGCCGGCTCCTTTTTTGAGCCCTCTATGAAAAGACAACCTCGGAAACGTGTTTTGGGTGGAGAGATGCACAAACGGGTAGGACTTATCATCTCGAAGCAAAATATTGTAAGGAGGCCTGTCTGTTTTAATCAGATTCTGTTCGAGTAACAGCGCCTCGGTTTCGCTTTTCGTAACCGTTGTTTCGATATGGTGGATCTTTGCCACCATAGCCATTGTTTTCGTTGCTAGACCGGAAGCCCGAAAATAGCTCGAAACACGGTTTTTGAGATTACGGGCTTTACCCACATATAGCACCTTACCCTGTTCATCGAACATTCGATAAACGCCCGGCTTGCGAGTCAAATTCCTCAAAAAATTTTCTGCGTCGAAGGCGGAGGTTGGCATTACGCCACTATATCGATGCAACGGTTATGGGGCTAGAAGCACAACTCGCTGCTTATCAATCCAGAAGCGATTTTATTTCGACAAAAATATCGTCGAACATTTTGCGGGTCAGCCTTTTGGTATTCACATTGAGACGACTTGGATGATAACTCGCGAAGATATGAAAATTTCTTTGAGGCGAAGTCCGAGTTCCGTGGACGAACACTCGGTTAGCGGCATCGCATAACCGGGCCACTGAGTCAAAAGCCTCCTTGCCCAAACAGAGAATCACTCTGTTTTTCACTGAATGCCGAGGCCAAAAAGCTTCGATTTCTTGAGCAAGGAATTCTTCGCACTGGCGTTTTTCGAGACTTGATGGGCGATTGTCGGGTGGCAGACACTTAACAATATTAGTGATAGCTGCGCCACGCAACTTCGCAAGCTCCGAAACACTGTTAGTAGCGAAGCCAAAACGAAACAGACTCCCAAACAAAAAAGCTCCGCTGGCGTCCCCAACAAAGCCTTTGCCAGTGCGTCCTGCACCCTGCAGGCCGGGTGCCAGACCCACGATAAGGAGCCTAGGGCGCGTAGCTCCCCAACTAGGCACCGGCGCACACCAGTACTGCGGATTCTGCCGCTTTACGTCTTTTTGGTGAGCAACCAGCCGATCGCAGCGTCTACAAGATCCAACGTTCCATCGAAGTGCCTGCAGTCCATCAACCATTCTCGAGCCTCGCGCCAATTCATGGGCACCGAACTACCTGAGCGTCAAAAGTTTCGTGTCAACAAATTTAGGGGTTCTTGACTCGCCTGCGATAAGCTTCAACTTTTCTGCGCGTCAACATCGGCTATCACCTCAGCGTTCGCATCAAGAACGGCCGTCCCCAAAGGTCCTTTACGACTAAGCTGCACGGTGATCTCTTCAGACCCATCTAAATGCCGCCTCCCCAATTCAATCACATCGTGCTGAACCGCCAGCATTGTCAATTCGACATCACTTCTTACGTCAAGCTTTTCGAATACCCGATACCGATAACTATTTACGGTCTTCGCTGAGAGGTGTAAGGCCTCAGCCATTACCGTTGGCGATTTACACTTAAGAGCCATCAGCATAACCTGTATCTCACGCACCGATAGTTGTTGAAACGGGTTATCCGATAAGTCGCCGTAAACATAGCGAGCTAAATCACGGCTTATATTTTCAGAGACATACCTGCGCCCGAAGCGAAACTTATGAAGCGCTCGCTCAAACTCTGCGGGGCTAATTTCTTTACCAAGGTACCCGTCGATACGCGCCCGTATCGCCTGTAGCAGCATTAGCTGGCTTGTCCAATTAGTAAGTGTACAACACGGGTTCCAATATGGCTGCGTTGAATGCGCCGAAGTACCTCGAAACCCGACATATTTGGCATAGACATCTCCAGGAGCAAAATGTCGGGGGTATCTCGCGAAACAAAATTGACTGCGGCTTCTGCTTTACTCGCTTGCCCTGCGATATTGAAACCATCAATGGATTTGATCAATCGGGCAATACCCTCTCGACATAAGTGACGGTGATCAGCCAGAAATATACTCGTCATCAATATTGTCCTTGTTACCTTAAGGACATACGATATGCCTGCTTTATCGCATATTCAAACCGTTAGCCTGTGTTTCAGAGAATAATTGCGAACATCTGAGAACTATCGCGCAGTTATTTCAGCTTCCCTCCAATCAAAAAGGGATTAGCCCAATTCCTGAAATAATTGGCGCCTATGAAAA
>CAJWZG010000087.1 GCA_913049565.1 uncultured Gammaproteobacteria bacterium | reverse complement strand
CCGTGTTGGCGATCTATGCTGACTGGGCAAACCAAGGGGTAGGCTATAGTGTGGGTGGTCGCTATCGATTGCGTCAGTCGCCTTTTTCGATAGGTCTGTTTCATTCACCCTACCAAAGTGAATGGGACCAAGTGGAGTTAGGCTTCCCCTCTCGGATCGACCAAACTATCAATAATCAGGCTTGGCAGTGGACTTCCCAGCCATGTCAATTTAATGTGTTCCTGCCTAAGGGGTGGCGACAGCCTGAGATAGCAAGAACTGCTAGACCCTTTGAACCTGATCCGGCTAGCACCGGCGTAGGAATAGGAGCACGCTTTTCCACCGCATTCATCGCGGCAAGCCATGATCCACCGACTTGGGCACCTATCAGCTGTGGAGCCCTGAAGATGTTCAAATCAAGTCCTGTTTCGAAATATGCTCGCTCGCTAGTAGCTTGCCTGGGTGCTTTTGGGATTGGCGTTGCCGCTCAAGCGCAAACCCTAGAAGAAGTCGTGGTGACGGCTGAGTTCCGCCCAATGTCGGCGGCAGAAGTACCTGGGAGCGTCTCCGTACTCAGTCCCGATGCAAATGGTGACCTGGTCAACCATTTAGACGAGCTGTTGTCTCGCGCGGCAAATGTCAATTTAACCAGCGGCGCTTCTCGTGCTCGTTTCATCCAAATTCGCGGTATCGGCGAGCGCAGTCAGTTTATCGAACCGTTAAATCCGTCCGTCGGCTTGCTCGTGGACGGAGTCGACCTTAGCGGCTTAGGCGGCGCGGCCACCCTGTTTGATGTTCAGCAGGTCGAAGTGCTCAGGGGGCCGCAGGGCACGCTCTACGGTGCAAACGCACTAGCGGGTCTGATTAAGGTTGTTACACCTGACGTCACAGATGATCTTTCCGGTTTCCTTCAGGTTGATGCGGGTAATTACAGTGCCCGCGGTGCAGGCGGCGTGCTCTCAGGGCCAATCAATGATGACCTTGGTTTTCGAATCAGCGCTCGTACCTACCAAGACGATGGATTCATCGACAACATCTATCTCGACCGAGATGACACGAACAACCGCGACGAACGTTCATTGCGCGCAAAGCTGCAGGGCACCTTAGTCGACGGTAGCTGGCAGCTGGCCGCTGGCAGCGTCGATGCAGACAACGGTTATGACGCATTCTCTTTAGACAACAACCGCAATACCCGGTCGGATGAGCCAGGGCGTGATGCTCAAGAAACGTTCTACTTTGCTTTTAACGCCAGTAGGGGCATGGGTGATGCTATCGTGGGCGAGGTCGCCTTGGGTTGGGTCGATAGCGATATAACTTACGGTTACGACGAAGATTGGGCGTTTGAAGGGTTTGATCCAATCGGTTACACCTCCACCGACCTGTATTTGCGCGATGTTGAAACGCGCACCGCGGATGTTCGATTACTCTCCGCTCCCGGCTTCGGTCTTGGCGACGGCAAAGTGGATTGGGTGATGGGTCTATATGCCCTCAATAAAGACGTAGATTTTTCTCGGGATTACACATTTGCTGACGGAGTGTTTCGCAGCGATTACGAAATTGACCGACTCGCCCTCTATGGGGAGTTGGCGGCAAAGGTCGCCGAGGATTGGCGTATCAGCTTGGGTTTGCGGGCTGAGCAACACGAATCCCGATACGACGATTCGGCGGACGTCAGGTTCTCTCCAGAAGACGATTTGATCGGCGGGCGATTGTTGCTGGAGCGTTCACTGGCCTCGGGTAACTTGATTTATTTCAGCGTAACCCGAGGTTACAAAGCCGGCGGTTTCAATACCGATGGATCTTTGGATGCTGATTTGCGCGAGTTCGACCCTGAAACACTCTGGAATATGGAGACAGGCTTCAAAGGCCGTTTAATGAACGAGCGCCTCGCATTGTCTGCTGCGGTTTTTCTTATGCAAAGACGTGATGTGCAGATTGCGACCTCAATCACGCGAATGCGTGGCAACGGATCATCAGAGTTCATTGGCTTTACGGGTAACGGCGCGAAAGGGGTCAATCAAGGGCTAGAAGTTGAAGCGGTTTTTCAAGCCTCAGGTCGTCTGCAGTTGTCTGCCAGCGTTGGCTTGCTCGATGCCGAATTTGAAGACTATGTTAATGGCGACGGTGAAAACTTGGACGGCCGCGATCAGGCCCAAGCACCTAGCTACCAATTCTTCGTGGCGGCGGATTATCGGTTGAGTGAAGCCTTGAGTTTGAATATTAATCTTGAAGGTAAGGATGATTACTACTTTTCAGATGGGCATGCCGAAAAATCACCCAGGTACGCGTTGTGGAATAGCGCGCTGCGCTATTCTGTGCAGGCTTGGGAGTTGTCTCTGTGGGGGAGAAATCTCGGCAACAAAGACTACTTCGTGCGAGGTTTTAGTTTCCCTAATGACCCCAGAGACGGCTATACCAATACCCGCTGGACTCAGTTAGGAGCACCCCGTCAGTTCGGTATAACTGCCAAAGCGCGTTTCTGAGGGTGCCGGTTTAACCCGATTGTCCTTGAATGAGGGCGCGTTCTTGGTCGATCAAATAATCGACAACTTCCAAGGCGCGCTCTGGTCCATTCGTCATCGGTACTCGGTACTTGCCCGCGACAACCATGGTGGGTACCGCGCGAATGCCAACGCGACGCGTATTCTCCGCGGCTTGGTTAAGACGGCGAGCGACATCTCGGCTATTGAAAGCGCGCATAAAGTCTTTTACCGGTAGGGCCTGCGAATCCAAATAATCGGCAATATCCTCGCCGCTGCTGAAAGTACGGCCGCCGTTGTGAATACCCTTGAACATCTGTTCGTGATTGCCCTCCAACGCATCCGCTTTCTCTAGTGCGTAGTAGCCTTGGGCCAAGATGCCCCAAGAGCGCGAAAATGCTGTGGGTACGCGGGCGAATTTCACATCCTCAGGTAAGGTTTCGAGCCAGTCATCCAAAGTTGGATCGAAGTTTTTGCAATGGATGCAGCCGTAGGAAAAGTATTCTTCTACCGATACGGTTCGTGCTGGCTGAGCTGGATTGATGTTGGCGATTACTTCGTAATCGGTACCCGGCTGAGGCACTGCGTTTTGCGACATGCCGCTGCCGAGATATAGCGTCGTGCTGACGAAGCCAACGACCAATAGCGCCAAAAACCCAAAAATGGCGTTTCGAGTGCGATCGACATTCTTGGTAGAGTTTTTCCTTGACGCAGCCATATTTACTGTCCTTTCACATTTAGCGTGTTTGACTGCATAGTCTAACGATCAGTGGTGGTTTGGTCACGGCTTGCCGATTGCAAGTCTCGGGTTACCATACTGGTTCGCAAAAATTGCGTCTTAACATTGCCACTGATTTCCATCGAGAGGAGCCGACATTGAACGAGCAGTATCAACTCTTTAAGTCCGATACCTGTGGGTTTTGCTTCCGCGTACGAGCGTATGTTGATCAGTTGGGCATGCAGTTACCGATGCGTGACGTTAATGCTGAACCTGACGCGTTCAAAGAGCTGCTGCAGGGTGGAGGCAGAAGTACGGTTCCGTGCCTGCGAATCCAGCGGGAAAGCAGTGAAGGAACGCAAGTCGAGTGGATGTATGAATCATTGGATATTATGCAGTATTTAGGCGAACGCAGCAGCGCGGGATAAAGCCGAAGAGAGATTGGGCACTGTCGCGAAAACGGCGCAACAATAAAAACAAACTAAAAACACACTGGAAGATGAACAAGAGAGGTCACTATGAAGCTAGGAATTTTAGCGGGATATTCAGGTCGTAAATTTAACATTGCGATGGATGCCATCAAGCATGCGGAAAACTTGGGATATGACTCTCTTTGGACCGCGGAGGCTTACGGTTCCGATGCGGTTACGCCTGCGGCATGGATTCTGGCGCAAACCCAGCGCCTTAAAGTGGGCACGGCGATTATGCAGATGCCTGCTCGTTCGCCGGCTATGGCTGCCATGACCGCAATGAGTCTAGCCGAGCTGTCAGGCGGGCGCTTCATCTGTGGTTTAGGCGCCTCTGGTCCACAAGTGGTCGAAGGATGGCATGGTGTACCTTATGGCAAACCGGTTAGCCGACTTCGCGAATACATCCAGATCATGAAAAGTATCTTTGCTCGTCAAGGCGAGCTGACTTTCGATGGTAGTGTGTACAACCTCCCCTACACCGGTGAAGGTGCGACTGGATTGGGCAAACCGCTAAAGAGTATCTTGCACTGCGAAGAAGACATACCGCTCTTCGCTGCGACGATTACCGATAATGGGGTGGCAGCCGCTGCCGAAGTAGCAGACGGCTTCTTTCCGGTCTGGATGGATCCTGAACAGTATTCGGTTTTCCAAGGCCCAATCGAAAAAGGCTTTGCGAAAGCGGGCGAAAAAGACCTCACTCAATTTGAAATTGCCCCGTTCGTGACCGTGGTCATGGGCGATGATGTGGATCAATGCATGATGCCTGTCCGAGGCTCAATGGCGTTGTATATTGGCGGTATGGGCGCACGGGATAAGAATTTTTATAACGACTATTGCAAGCGCCTAGGCTTTCCCGACGCGGCTGTGAAAATTCAAGACCTCTATTTGGCGGGGAAAAAAGATGAGGCCATGGCCGCAGTGCCCAAGGAGTTAATTGACGCCTGTGCATTGGTTGGCCCAGCTGAGCGAATTCGTGAACGCCTAGCGAGATGGAAGACCGCGGGTAGCCACGGTCATGTGTCCAGTATGTTGCTCGGCTGCCAAGATCCTGCCGCACTGCAAGTGGTTGCTGAGGAAATGCTCTAAGCAGCCGCGGGGCCAATTGAAAAAAGGGGTGTTGATCACCCCTTTTCTGTGGGTGTTATGGACAACTTTTCCCGATGCCCAAGGCCTAAAGCGTAGGTCTGGGATTAATGGTCTACGCCGCTGGCTTCGACCAAGGCCCAGCCGCGCTCAGAACGCATGCGTGCCGCGTCAGCGTACTCTAATGCCTTGGCAGAGCTGGCGTTGCCGTCGAGACCCCGCTTGTAGACCCCTTGAATGATGCCCGCCGAGCGGAACATGTTGTAAATCAGATAGAAATGCCAATTTTCGATGCCATCTCGACCCGCATGTTTACAGTATTCGGCAAGAAACTCTGCTTCGGTTGGCAAGTTGAGTGCGGCGAAGTCAGCGCCTGCCAAACCCTCGTCTTCATAAGCGTCACCGTGATAGTCCTGACATAGATAGCCCAAATCTGCTAAGCCGTCACCAAGGGTAGAAAGCTCCCAATCCAATACCGCTACAATTTTCGGCTCAGTGGGGTGTATCAAGACATTACCTAGGCGATAGTCGCCATGGACGATCACTGACCCAGCCTCTGCAGGAATATTGCTCGGTAGCCATTCCATCAGCTTGTGCATGTTGGGAAGGTCTTCGGTTTGCGACGCTAAATATTGTTTGCTCCAACGACCGATTTGACGCTCGTAGTAGTTACCTGGCCGACCAAAGCTCTCAAGGCCCACGGCCGCAGGGTCGACGCTATGCAGCAGCGCCATGACTCTGGCTAAATCCAGATAAATTGCCCGTCGTTCGTCATTGCTAACGGTGGGTATTCTCGTCTCTGAGAAGAGCCGTCCCTCGACCATTTCCATCACGTAAAATTTAGTACCAATGATTGCGGGGTCTTCGCACAGACAGAACATTTGTGGCACCGGTACCTCTGTCTCCCAAAGCCCATGCATTACCCGATACTCACGATCAACCTGATGAGCCGACGGCAGTAGTTCCCCCGGGGGTTGCTTGCGCAACACGTAGCGTCGATTTGTGGTGATCAGTTGGAATGTCGGGTTTGATTGCCCCCCCTCGAATTGTTTGATCTCCATAGGCCCCTCAAAGCCATCAACATGGGACAGCAGATACTGCTCTAGTGCCTGTGCATCAAATTTATGGGCTTCCCGCACCGGGGTCAGTTCTACGTCACTCATAGCGCTCCCTGAATTTGGATCTGTATTTTGAGCATCGAAGGATACGGCTTGATCTTAAGGAGGGCAAAGTGCGAGGCTTATCTTTTCAATCTCATCAGAGGGGATTTCATGCCACAGAAACGCATTGCTGTTACGCTACCAGCTGGGCCGCGCATCACAGATACCATTGATCGTATTCGCTGGGCCGAAGACAACGGCATTCCTGACGCGTGGTTTAGTGACTCTGGGGCACCAGATACTCTGACCCAAGTCGCGGCGATCGCCCACCATACGCAAAGCATCCGCATTGGCACTGCGGTCACACCTGTCTATACCCGTTCGCCATCGGTTCTTGCAGCATCTGCCAATGTGATCGGCCAATTGTTGCCAGAGAGATTTATCCTTGGGCTGGGCTCGTCCAGCCAAACCATTATGGGCCAGTTCAACGGGATACCCCTTGAAAAACCGCTGACGCGTGTGCGGGAAACTGCCGAGTTGGTGAAGATTATGCTCACTGGGGCGAAGACAGATTACGATGGTGAAACCGTCTTCAGTCGGGGCTATCGACAAGCCCCGATGGAAAATGCACCGATGATCTATCTGGCAGCTCTGCGACCAAAGATGATCGAAATGGCGGCTGAGGTTGGTGACGGGGTGATTTTCAATCTGTGGCCGAAGGCAGCACTGCCCAAAATGATGGAGCATGTGGCCATCGGCGCGAAAGCTGCGGGCAAAGATCCCGCAGGCGTAGAGATTGTGAACCGTGCCATGGTGCTTTGTACCGATGACAAAGAATACGGGCGTAACTTGTTCCGAGCCGCTTTTGGACCGTATTACGCCACACCGGTTTACAACAACTTCCTCGCCTGGGCCGGTTATACCGACGCAGCTGCGCAAATTGCTGAGGGCTGGGCGCAAAAAGACAGAGAAAAAACTGCGAGTGCTATGTCTGATGAGATGATCGATGAGATTGCTATTATTGGTAACGAAGATGAAATCCAGCAGCGTATTCAGGCGGATGCTGATGGTGGCGTCGACACGCATATTATCGCACCGCTTGCTGGCAATCGGGATGACGTTGAGCGTACGTTTAATGCGTTTACCGCCAGCGAGTTTCGCTTTTCCTAACACCCTTGGGTGCTACGAATAGAAATAGCGGGGCACAATGACTCAAAAGATTTACCTGTTTAGGCACGGTGAAACCGAATGGAATGTGGCAGGCAAAATGCAAGGTCGCATGGATTCGCCTTTGACGGCACGGGGTGGAGAGCAGTGCTTGGCGCACGGCCGTCTGATCGCGCAGCTCGATCCAGTGTCCTGTTTTTGGGTATCTAGTGCAGGCCGTACCCGAGCGAGTGCAGATCTGATTTCGCAAACGGTGGCTGCCCCCCAGCACTTTACCGATGCGTTACTTGAACGAGACTGTGGTAGCTGGGCAGGCAAAACCCCGGTTCAAGTGCAGCAGCAGGTACCGGGCGAGTGGGCACAGCTGCAGGCGGACGCCTTTAATTATCGCCCGGGTGGTGGAGAAAATTTGCCGGACCTGACGAAGCGATTTCGGCAGTTGCTGGCGGCCTGGCCACCGCCAGACCATCTGGGCATTGTGACTCACGGAGTCGTATCCCGTGCGATTCTTGGCCACTTTCTTGGGTTAAGCCATGAAGATATTCGGGCGGTCAAACACCCCAATGCACTTTTTTACGAACTGACTTTTGTTGGTGAACAAGTCGTCGTGCGGCACTATATGGCAGACGCCAGCGAGGATGGGTCGTGCTTCGAACACAGTGGTTCCCCGATTGAGGGCATCTGTACGCAGTTACCGCTAAGTACGATCAGCGGCGAGTAGCGGAAAAGATGCAAATTTCCGCTATGCTCTGGCGCAGGCGGCACAGGAATATGGGAGAGAAATAATGAAAGTTGATGGCGGTGTAGGGCTCAATTTAAGTACGGTCGGGGCGCAAGCGGCTGAGCTGGAGGAGATGGGGTATGCGGGTGTAATGACGGCTGAAACCGCACACGATCCTTTCTTTCCCTTGCTTGTGGCGGCACAGAATACGGAAAAAGTCGAACTTATGACGTCGATTGCAGTGGCGTTCGCGCGATCGCCTATGACCTTGGCTAACATCGGTCATGATTTGAATGCCTACTCGAAAGGGCGCTTTACCCTGGGTCTGGGCTCCCAGATTAAGCCGCATATTACAAAGCGCTTCTCTATGCCTTGGTCCAGTCCAGCGGCTCGAATGCGGGAATACATTATGGCGATGCGAGCTATTTGGGATTGTTGGCATGAGGAAAAAGCGCTGGAGTTTACCGGCGAGTTTTATACTCATACGTTGATGACACCATTTTTTACGCCGACCAATAATGACTATGGCGCGCCCAAAGTGTTTTTGGCCGCAGTGGGCCCGATGATGACTGAGGTAGCGGGTGAGGTAGCCGACGGTGTGATTGCTCATGCGTTTACGACAGAAAAATACCTGCGGGAGACAACTATCCCTGCCCTGGAGAGGGGTTTCGCCAAGTCAGGCAAGTCTCGCGACGACTTTGAGATCAGTTACCCGGCATTTGTGGTGACGGGTGGAAACGAGGAAGAACTGCGCGAGGCGGAAGTCGCCACACGCAAGCAAATTGCCTTCTACGGCTCTACGCCGGCGTATCGTCCAGTATTGGAAAGTATCGGCGTCGGTGATATGCAGGATGAGTTAAATCGAATGTCCAAGCAGGGTCGATGGGATGAAATGGGTGAGCTTGTTACACCGGATATTCTCAAAGAGTTTGCGGTAATTGGAGAGCCCGAAACGATAGCGGGGCAGATGAAGGCGCGCTACGGCGACATCGTTGACCGTACCTCTGCCGCTTATGCAAATATTCCAAAAGATAAGCGGCTCGCGATTATTCGCGATCTGTCAGCTTAACCTGCTTACGAAATCAAAGGATCATATGATGAAAGTTGATACTGGTATTAACCTCAATTTGCGTGCCATTCCCGATGCGGTTAAAGCAATGGAGGCGCAAGGCTATGATGGCGTACGTACGGCGGAAATGAATCATGATCCGTTCTTTCCGCTGCTTCTTGCGGCAGAGCATAGTGAAAAATTAGAGATTGCTAGTTCTATCGCTGTTGCCTTCGCGCGCAGCCCTATGAACCTTGCGAATATTGGCCACGACCTAAACGCCTACTCTAAGGGTCGATTCACACTCGGTCTTGGCTCGCAAATCAAACCCCACATTACCAAGCGATTCAGCATGCCTTGGGGTGGGCCTGCAGCGCAGATGCGCGAGCTGATTTTGGCGATGCGCGCCATATGGGCCAACTGGTATGACGGTGAACCACTGCAGTTCGTCGGCGAGCATTACCAGCATACGCTGATGACACCTGCATTCACCCCGACGGATACCGAGTACGGTGCACCTAAGGTGATTTTGGCTGCAGTGGGGCCAAAAATGACCGAGGTTGCCGGAGAAGTCGCTGATGGCATGATTATTCATCCGTTTAGTACACAAGCCTATATTGATTCTGTAACCCTACCCGCCATCGAAGCGGGATTGGCGAAGGCTGGAAAAGCTCGCGAAGGCTTCGAGCTATCTTACTCTTGCTTCGTGGTGACGGGGCGTAATGAAGAAGAATATAACAAGAGTAAGGTGGCAGCGCAGGAGCGAATCGCTTTCTACGGCTCTACGCCAGCTTATAAAGGCGTGCTGGATTCTATTGGTATGGGCGATTTGCAGGGCGATTTGAATGCGATGTCCAAGCAAGGGCGCTGGAAGGAGATGGGCACGCTTATCACCGACGACATGATCAACGCATTCGGAGTCATGGGTGAACCGCAAGAAATCGCACCCGAGATGCTGCGCCGTTATGGCGGGTTTGTAGACCGTACGTCTGCGTCGTTCCCCGTTTCCAATGAAGAGCAGCGAGCGGCAATTATCGATGCGCTGAAAGCGGGCTAACTTTAGCTCGCAGCAAAGTCTGCCCAGAAAAACCACTGAGGCTTGCCAAGTTTACTTAGATAACAGGGTCGTGGTTTTTTGAGACTTATGACAGCACGCGCTCACATTTTTTTCACAATACGGTGTGCAATCTGCCGCGCATCGTTGCCCAGTGGAAAGCGAATGCGAGAGACGCTCT
>CAJWZG010000086.1 GCA_913049565.1 uncultured Gammaproteobacteria bacterium | reverse complement strand
CTACCCATTCAGTGGCATCAATCACGCCGGTTTGCAGAGCAGTGAAAATTTCACCGCCCGGCAACACGACGGGCACTCCACCGGCGCGGGAGAGCACTTCGCCTCCGATACCCGGTATGCGCATCTTCAGCCCTTGCAGATCTTCAATGGAATTAATTTCTTTATTGAACCACCCGGCCATTTGAACACCCGAGTTGCCTGCCGCAAAAGGAACGAGATTGAACTTGCCGTACAGCTCTCGCCACAGTTCGAGACCGCCGCCGTAACGCAACCAGCCGTTCATCTCTTGGGCGTTCATACCGAAAGGCACGGTCGCAAACATGGCGGCTGCAGGGTTTTTACCTCGCCAGTAATAGGCCGCGCCATGGCCCATTTGCGCTGTGCCTTGCGAAACCGCGTCGAAGACTTCTAGTGCACCAACCAACTCACCCGCACCATAGACTTTAATATCCAGCCTGCCGTTACTCATTATGTGCAGGCGTTTGGCTAAACGCTCCGGCGCTGCGCCCAACCCGGGGAGATTTTTGGGCCAGGTGGTGATCATTTTCCACTGATAAACTTGGGTATCAGACGCATTCGGCGATACGGAATTTTGGGTTTGCTCTGCGGCGGGCGCGCAGGCTCCAAGCCCAATACACAGGCTGATGCCCAATACCAGCGTATGCCAACGTCTAGATTTTTGCTGCGTTGTCATGATGTGAGAGTCCTTCTTTGCATAATTCTTTTTTCCATTAATCCGTCAGCCCATGACCTGTAAGTTGGCATAGCCCACCATCAGCCACTTAGCCCCCTCGGCGAAGTTAACCTGTACCTTGGCGCGCTCGCCGCTGCCTTCAAATTGCAGCACCACGCCCTCGCCGTATTTGCCGTGCAGGACTCGTTGACCCATGCGCATGCCGTTGGCCTCCTCTTCAAGAGTGCCACCGCCAGAACCGCCCGCGTAACCGCTACCAAACAGCGCTTGGGTGTTGGCTTTCATCCTTACTTCTGACAGTAGGTCTTTAGGTATCTCGCGCAAGAACCGGCTCGGGCGGTTGTAGCTGTCCTGACCATGCAAGCGCCGGCTTTCAGCATAGGTCAGATAGAGCTCTTGCATCGCACGAGTAATACCCACATAGGCGAGCCGCCGCTCTTCCTCCAAGCGTCCGGGTTCTTCGGAGGACATACGATGGGGGAACAAACCCTCTTCCATGCCGCCAAGAAACACTAAGGGGAACTCTAGCCCCTTTGCTGAGTGAAGAGTCATCATCTGAACACTGGGACCTTGCGCACTTTGGCGGTCACCTGCATCCAGAGTCATCTGATCCAAAAATTCTTGTAACACGCTGACCTCGGCCCGATCGCTGTCTTCGAAAGGGAAAACTAGATCGCCGCTGAATTGTCGACAGGCAGAAACCATCTCTTGCAGGTTTTCTTTGCGGGCTAGCCCTCGCTCTCCTCGCTCTTGACTATGAAACTCCATGAGTCCACTGGCGTCGATTACATGCTCTGCCAGCTCATCAAGGCGCATAGGCGCTACCGCTTCGGAAAGCTCGTCGATTAAGCCTAAAAAGCCGCCGACTGCGCCGTTGACTCTCGCCGTGAATGCACCGCCCGCAATACCGTCTTTCACTGCTTGCCACAGCGATGTTTGACGCTGCCGAGCGAGCTGGCGAATGCCCTCGAGAGTTTTATCCCCAATGCCGCGAGTTGGCGTGTTTACAACGCGCTCGAAAGCCGTGTCTGAGTGGCGGTCTTCCATCAAGCGCATGTACGCGAGCGCGTTCTTAATTTCAGCCCGCTCGAAGAATCGCTGACCACCGTATATCTGATAGGGAATGTTCAGGCGCAGCAACGCTTCTTCCAAGACCCGCGATTGAGCATTAGAGCGATACAAGATTGCTGCTTCGTTAGGACTACCTCCATCGTCGATCCATTGTTGGATGCGCTCTGCGATAAAACGAGCTTCATCTAAATCGTTGAATCCCGCATAAACCTTGATCTGCTCGCCTTTGTCTCCCTGCGACCATAAATCTTTGCCCAAACGATTCGTGTTGCGCTGAATCAGCCCGTTGGCGGCTTCCAAAATCGTTTGAGTGGAGCGGTAATTTTGTTCCAGCCGCACAGTTGCCACATCGGCAAAGTCTGTCGTGAACTGATGAATGTTTTCGATTTTTGCACCACGCCATCCGTATATGGACTGATCATCATCACCCACCGCCATCACCCTCGCGGTCTTACCAGCAAGCACGCGCAGCCACGCGTATTGAATAGTATTGGTATCTTGAAATTCATCCACCAGCAGGTGCGCGAACCGCTGTTGATAATGGGCAAGCAGTTGGGCGTCGTTAAGCCAGAGCTCGTGCGAGCGCAGCAGCAACTCGGCAAAATCTACCAAGCCCCCTTGGTCACACACTTCTTCATAAGCTTGGTAGATACGCTTATGCGTTATCTGAAAGAGATCTTCACCTGAGGCGACTTCGTGTGCCCGTCTACCTTCATCTTTTTGGCCATTGATAAACCAAGCGGCTTGTCGGGCAGGCCATTTTTTTTCGTCAACATCCTGCGCTTTCATGATCCGCTTGATGAGTCTGACTTGATCATCGCCATCAATGATTTGAAAGTTCTGAGGTAGCCTCGCTTCAGCCCAATGCATCCGCAGTAAGCGATGCGCTAGTCCGTGAAAAGTGCCGAACCACATGGAGCGGGCAGACAGATTGAGAAGCGACTCTGTTCGGGCTCTTAGCTCAGCGGCCGCTTTGTTAGTAAACGTCACGGCAAGTATTCCGTGAGGCGATACGCCCTCGACATCAATAAGCCATGCAATGCGATGAACTAACACACGAGTTTTACCACTGCCCGCACCAGCCACCACCAACGCATTCACCAGTGGCGCAGAAACCGCATCGCGCTGCGACTCATTCAATCCATCGAGAATATGCGAGATGTCCAAGGATGCCCCATATGGTTCTGCCACTGCCCCTATACTACCTTAGCATCGGCCTATTCGCTTTGGACGCCTTGGCGAAAGGCAAAGACAGAGAGAGGCAGAGACTTAGAAAACAAAGACGCCTAGGCGGTTATATACAACCGGGCCATGCGGACAAAAAAGCAATAGCAAGGGCTGCTCCCGTTCGGCGATCTAATCGCTACGCTGACCGTCTTCCAATTCATCTAAATCGTCCGCATCAGCTTCTGCATCGTCGTACTCTTCACCTCGTGCCTGAGCGACAAAATCGAGGGTATGCATTGTGATCAGCTGCGAGATACCTCGCCCTTCCTCGGTCATATGCAGTTTGTGCAATATTTCTTTAACCAAGCCGCGTACTTCAGCACGAAGTTCAGGCAACTCTTCTGCCGTTGCAGACAGGGATTGTGCACCAATTCGATAAAACCGCTGCACATAAGATTGGGGTAGCCACGACTGCACTTCACCGCGCAAGCCACCGATGGCTGCACTGCTTTCCGGTACGGCTTCTGTGTTGCGCTGTCGATCCAGCTGTCCTTGGTCGATGACCTGCTCAATATGTCTGGCAAGCACAAACGCATAGCGATTTCGCAGTTGATCGATTATCCCCGGATATTTGCCGGGGTTTCGTAGCGCATCCCAAATACCCTTGCCGCGAAACCCGACTAAAGAGCCTCCTGTCGTGCCAACCTCTGCTAGGCCGTCAACTTGACCGCCATTCGACTGCGCTTCTAGAGTACGCAGCCGCAACAAGATGTAACTCATCACGACGAATAAAATCACAACCAGGACGATCGTCAGAGTGATCATCACAATGGGCACAACACTAGTATTCATATGCCACCTCAGATCCTATCTAGGGCAATCGGCGAGTGTACACAGAAACCATATCGACCAATATGTGCCTGCCAAAAGTTTACAGTCGCGCAGGACAGCCTCTGCGCGATTAGTTCTGCTGCTGTTCGTTTTGCTGCAAGATGAGTTCCTCTCTAGGGCTTAGCATTTGTTTGGCTACCCGGGCACGCTCGATGATGTAGAGATCGCCCACGGTCTCTTCGACTTCCTGGACCGTCGACCTGATCGTCGAAAGCTCTCGGCGCACCGCTCCTAATGCAGCAATCTCAGCGGTTTGTGCTTCTAAGGCCCGACCAATACGATCAAGTTCTTGCCTCAGGGCAGTATTTTCTTGCTGCAGTGTTTTGAGCTCCGTCAGTAACGTTTGTTCAGATTCACCCACTGACTCGCTCGTGTGACCGGTGATTTTAGGCGAAACCTCATCCACTAGGTCACGCAGCGTAACCATCGCTTGCTCGTTCGCGGCTAACATGTCCCGCTGAACGAATTGATTGGCAATACCTTCCTCTAACCGAACCTCAATAGCGCTAAACGCCTCTATTCCCTTCGTCATTTGCAGCGTTCGTTTGGCCATCGCCCCCAGCATGTTGTCGATTTCCGCTACCTTTGTGGAAAGCTGGGCAGCCATCAAGACGTAGAACAAGGCTGACGCCAGCAGCGCACTACAAAGCCCGCCGATGGAATATAAGGTGAACTGCCGCGACTTGTTTAACTGCTCCGCAATGTCTTCAATAAGCGGGTGCGCTGTCGAAATCCTGACTTTTTCACCGCCCACACTGATCTGCAAATTGGGTTCATTCTCTTCAAATCCGAAATCCAGTGCCGGTTCGTTAATCCTTGGAGGATCAACGGGTACGGGCTCTGGCTCTGGCTCTGGCTCTACGGAGAGAGTTTCTTGGGGCAAGGGAGCAGGCACGCTCGCCTCCGCCAACACATCTTCAATCTCAGCTGCTCGCTCTTGCACATTCTTAGTGATTGCGTCGACGGTTTCTTGGGCTTGATCAGCCAGAGTTTCCTCTGTGTCGGCCCCTGTTATTGCGCTATCTACCCCTGCGTCATCGGGTTTTTCTTCATCTGCCATATCGTTCTCCAAAACTTTGGGCTGGCTTTCGCTAAATTTGGGCACTGGTTTGAAGCACGGAGCCTTCAACAAAATAGGGCTGAGCCGTTAAACCAAAGTCGGCAAGATATTGTCTTGCTTGACCTCGATCAGCAAAGGGGCCGCTTACCGCAACAAAACGCTCACCTTTCGCAGCCACTTTTACGCCCGGTAGCTGATTGTTGTTATTCCGCCATATTAGTGCGCTTTGCGGCAGTCGGAAGGATGCATGCTGCACGTAAACGCCGGGTGCAAGTAATGCACTGCCTGGTCTTGCCGTCGACGCCGAGGGCGTGATCACGGGAAAAAGCGTCTTCAGACTTTCTTCGTCACTCACAATTTCTTGTTGAGCTATGGTTGGTGCAGCAAAGTCTTGCTGCCTATCTCGAACCACAACTGAAACATCTGCGGTCTCCTTCGCTGATGCATTTGACGCTAGCACGCTGGCGCTATTAGCGGCGATGGTTGCTCGCCCTCCTTGCGTGGCCGTTTCTTGGCTAAGTTCTTCTGGGTTTGAAACGGGCAGAACGAGAGGCAATATTACATCGTTATCAGCAACCGAATTACTCGCCGCTATGGATTCAGATAGCACTTGGTTTTGCACCCAGCCTGCTACGTTGCCGGCCTTCTCAAAAAGATCAATACCGGGATTGAAATACAGCCCCGCTATGAGCAAGCAGGCGACGCTGGAGCTGACTAAGATTCTTGCATTGGATACGCCGCTGAGGGATGGTTTCGGAGCCGTTAGTTTGCCGGTGCTGGCCTTCGTCGGAGTCACAGATTGCTGTGGACGCTTACCATTACGGTTCACCGGCAAGGATTGCTCAGCCTTTTGCATCAACTTAGATAACTCGGGTACCGCGGGCAGCTCCGTTAAGTCTGCCGCTTCGTCGTATTCTATTGCCACCCCAAGGGAGCGAATCAGGTGGTGAATTTGACTCGCCTCAGGGCGTCCTTCGACATTTTCTGCCAATTTCTTGCATTCTTCTTCTGTCGGTGTTGCAAACAAGACCAGTTTGGCTCGCAACGTTTCGGCGAGTTTCTTCAAATGTTGGGAGTCGGGTCTCGCATGACGGCTATGTACGATGATCGAGACACCAGCGGACTTAAACTGTTTGATCATCGGAGCAGCCATTTGCAAAAGCTCTGACTTCACAGGTCCAGACATTTCGTAGAGCCAAATTTCTCGGGTTTTCACGACGCGCTTAGTTTGCAGCGCAGACAAATCCATTGTTGCGAGATGCTCGTTCAACGCTTCAAGTACGCCGTCGCTAGTTTTTGGCATCCGCCGGACGGCGACAGGTTTCGCTGCTGCTTGGCCGCCAATGCGATTGATCTCTGCCAGCATGGTTCGCGTGTAGTGAGCCAATAAATTTTCGTGTCGAGCTGAGGTGATAACGATATTGCCAGCGTGGGCCAAAGTACTTTGGCAACTGATCAGATGCTGCGCATCCTCTTCACCAAAACAAAGTGCTGAACTGATTGTTGGTTCTTCTTTAAGCGGGATCATCGTCTCTTTTCCTGTAGTAAATCCGTTTTTGAGTTCATGGGGCTAAACCGCCGCCGTATTTTGGCGGCCGCTTTCGTCAAATATCAGATCATCTGGCACCGTTGGTTTAGGCTTGGACATCTTCTGCCCGTCAGGGCCGATTGAGTTCAGGCTGTAAACGTATGCAATCACCTGCGCTACGGCGTGGAACAAGCCTGCGGGTATGTACATGCCAACATCACAGGTGAAATACAGTGCCCGCGCTAGTAGCGGTGATTCAAATATCTCAACGTCGCTATCGCCTGCGCGCTCGCGAATTCGCTTGGCCATAAAATTCTTGCCCTTGGCAACTACCCGTGGAGCCTCTTCGTTATCCATGTCGTAAACCAGAGCGACCGCAAAGTGCTGAGGGTTAGTGATAACCACATCGGCACCGGGCACATCGTCTAACTGTCTCTGCTGGGCCATTTCGCGCTGCTTGGCTCGAATACGTTGCTTAACTTCTGGTTGGCCCTCGACGTCTTTCATCTCGTCTTTGATTTCTTGCTTCGTCATCTTCAGTTTTTTGATGAACTCATAGCGCTGATAAGGCACGTCGACCAAAGCAATCAAAACAAGGGCTACGGTTGAGACCAAAGCCCCTAGCAAGACCGTTTCAACGCTCATGGCGATTGCAACATTTATCGGTCCATTCGCAACCTGCATGATGGAGTCAAAATTAAAATACAAAAATGCGCCACCAATGCTGGCTACTAATGAAAACTTCATCAGCGCCTTACCAAGCTCCACCAGCGCCTTCAGCCCGAAAATGCGGCTCATCCCCTTGATGGGGTTCAGTTTGCTGGCTTTGGGCGCGAACGCCTTGGCAGAAAATACGAAGCCCCCTAACCCTGTTGCAGAGCCAATTGCCGCAGCAATTGCTAATGCAAAGACCGGGATGACGGTCAAATAGCTGTCTAAAGCCGTTGCCGACAACCTCCCCAAGGCCAGATTGGCTTCAAACGCATAATGCGGGGGTATGGTTAGAGCTCGGGTAAAGGTGTCGACAAAACGAGGGCCCATCCAAAACCCTCCGACATACATGGTAGCCAAAACCGTGCCGGTTACTGCTGCGATGGTCATATCTTGGGAACGCAACACCTGTCCGTCTTCCTTCGCTTTTTCCAGGCGTCGCGCGGTGGGTTCTTCTGTTTTGTCGTCTTGAGATTCTTCAGCCATTACAAACTCAGCAAATTTTCGTTAAGTGTTTGAAATGCTTGAAACCATAGCCCTTCCATTTTTCCGATGATGACCACCATACTAAGCAAGACCATACCGAACCCAATCGGTATCAAGGCAGGAAAGCCAACCGCAAAAACATTAAGGCTGGGCGAGGCTCGCGAAATGACCCCCAAGCAGCCATTGATCATCAGCAGACCGAGCATGATGGGGAGCACCATGATGACGGCGCCGATAAAAATTTGAGATGACCAAGCCAGGAAACCAGAAATCGCTTCAGTACTGAGCAATCCACTGCCAACAGGGATTGAATCAAAACTTTGAACTAGCACGGTGATCAGCACGAGGTGCCCGCCTAATGCCAGAAAAACTAGTAGGCCAATAATCAGCATGAACTGAGAAAGCGTCGGTACGTTGCCTAGGTTTGGATCCATCATGTTCGCCATACCTAGGCCCATGCTGGATGAAACGGCTTGGCCACTTAAGACGATTGCCGCGCTCACAATTTGCAAAGTGAAACCCATTAGTGCGCCGACAGTTAACTCGTTGAACAGCCCATAAACACCAGCAACGGTGAATGGGTCGACAGTTGGAATATCAATGAAGGGATAGATCATCCAAGTCAGCATGAAACCAGTGACAATTCGCACTCGTAAGTTGAGCGCTCTTTGGGAAAAGATCGGTGCCGTTAGCATCAGTGCTGTTATGCGAACAAAAGGCCACATAAAGGTCTGAAACATCTCGACTAATTCGGCTACAAAGAACGTCATGGCTCTACAGGGTTATGGTGCGAACACGTTCAAAGACATCGTTGAAGTATTCAGCCAGCACGGCAATTTGCCATTCGCCAAAGACCATTAACGCAAGCACCATGACGGCGAGTTTCGGAATGAAGCTGAGCGTCATCTCTTGTATCGACGTTGCCGCTTGCAGGATACCCACCAGCAAACCAGATATAAGTGCAGCTGCAAGTACTGGAGCTGCAACAAGAATGGTTACCTTTAAGGAGTCCAGTGCGATATCCATGACTAACGAGGTATCCATCTGCCTTCCTAAGTTAAGTACGTGGCGACGAGAGACCCTGTAACGAGGCCCCATCCGTCAACCAGCACGAACAGTAATAATTTAAACGGCATGGAAATCATCATTGGCGACAACATCATCATGCCCATGGACATCAGGACACTAGCCACCACCAGATCAATGATGATGAAGGGAATGTAGATCAAAAATCCGATCGTAAAAGCGGTCTTCAATTCCGATGTAATAAAAGCAGGCACGAGTACGCTCAACGGTATGTCGTCAATATTGTCTACGGGATCCGTCTGCGACATCTCCATGAACAGCATCATGTCTTTCTCGCGGGTCTGCCCTAACATGAATTGTTGAAGCGGCACGCGTGCGCGGTCCAAACCTTCTTGAAAAGTGATCTCTTCGCTTTCGACAGGCATGAGCGCATCGTCGTAGATCGTTTGCAAAATCGGATTCATAATGAAAAGCGTTAAAAACAGTGCAATGCCGATCAGCACCTGATTGGGTGGGGTTTGAGCCGTACCTAAGGCTTGCCGCAGCAGTGACAGAACGATGATGATGCGGGTGAAGGAGGTCATGAGAATCAAAATCGACGGCAGCAAGCTCAACAGCGTCATCACAATAATCAGCTGGAGCGACAGGCTATACTCGGTACCGCCAGCATTGCCTTCAAGGATTTTCAGTGCCGGAATACCCTCTGCCAATCCAACCTGTGGAAGCAGAAACAGCAATCCCGCGATCGGCAAACTGATCGCCTTTAGTAAGTGTACGCTTTCGAACAATCGCTTCATAAAACCTTCAACGGTAGTGGTCGGTACTAAACCCGACGCGTTTCCTTTACTCGGTCTTTAAAGCAAAGAATGTGCCATCTAAAATTTTCATTAAATTCAACGGGTTAAATCTCTTTGGCGAGAAATTGCCGCTTCGTCTGCCGCAACGCCATAAAGTCGTTGGAACATCGTCAAAAACTCGACAGCGCCGGGTCTGCTTGCTGATCGTGGTCGCTTTTATCAGCAATCTGTCTACCATTGGTTTAAAGCAAGCCATGGAAAACTTATGCGAAAACCTCGGCGTTTGATGGGACAAATTGCGAACGCTAAATCTGAAGTGCTGACCGATTCGAGGGTGCTCTCGATATTGCTGCTGGCAGCTGCTGCGTGCCTTTGCGTTTCATGGAGCCATGCCGCTACCCAGGATTCTCCAACCAACGAGGGCGACACCAGCGACGATCCGCCCATTGTCATTGAGCTGGATATTCCGCCCGAACTGCAGACACTTCTCGATCAGCAAACATCAGAGGACCTGACCGAGACCGAGACCGAGACCGAGACCGAGACCGAGACCGAGACCGAGACCGAATCAGAGAGCCAACAAGGGCAGCCTGCAATACCTCAACCTGAGGTCGCCGAAGACAAGGCGATTCAGGCTAACGACACCGCAGACGATGCAGAGCTTGTG
>CAJWZG010000085.1 GCA_913049565.1 uncultured Gammaproteobacteria bacterium | reverse complement strand
GAATCCCCTGCGTCTACCAATTTCGCCACCCGGGCAGGGACAAAAAAACAGGCGTCTTTTGAAGCTGGCGATTCTGCACAAGGGTGGATGCAGATACAATAGGTTTCGTTTTTATGGTCGGTACAGCCATTGCAACTCTCCGATTTTGATTACCTCTTACCCGAACATTTGATTGCCCAACACCCGACAGCGGAGCGTACGGCGTCGCGATTGCTCCAGCTTGGCGAGCATTCTCTTGTGCACGGTACCTTTGTTGACTTGCAGCACTTGCTGCAACCAGGTGATTTGCTGGTGTTAAACGACACCCGTGTTGTTAAGGCGAGACTTCAGGCCATCAAAGACTCGGGCGGGGTTGCTGAAATACTGCTCGAAAGGGTTCTGCCGGACGCTGCAGACATCACTACCACGCAGGGGTGCGAGGCTCTTTGCCAAGTACGTGTCAGTAAACCCTTGAAGCCCGGCAGGGTGCTCAGGGCGGGCGGTGAGTCTGTTGAATGCCTTGGAAGACGCGGTGAGTTTTACCATCTGCGCTTTCCGCGGCCTGTTTTTGAGTTTCTAGAACAATACGGTGAGCTGCCATTGCCGCCGTATATTAATCGCGAGAACGAGGCTCAGGCTGATTCGTTCGATGAGCATCGATACCAAACCGTGTTTGCTCGCGAGTTAGGGGCTATTGCCGCCCCAACTGCAGGACTGCATTTCTCCGAGTCCTTTTTGGCCTCGCTGCAGCAAAAGGGCATCGCTATTGCCCACGTTACGTTGCATGTTGGCGCGGGCACCTTCCAGCCAGTGCGCAAAGAAGATTTGTCGGCGCATGTCATGCATGAAGAGCATTATCATATTCAGCCCAATGTGGTAGCGCAGATTGAGCGCACTAAAACCTCAGGAGGGCGCGTGATCGCGGTGGGCACGACGGTGATACGCACATTAGAAGCCGCAGCGGTTTCCGGCACACTTCTCGCTGGCACCGACACGACGCGGCTTTTCATCACACCCGGCTATGAGTTTCGGGTAGTCGACGCCTTGGTAACCAATTTTCATTTGCCGAAATCCACGCTGATGATGCTGGTATCTGCCTTCGGCGGCTATGAGCAGGTGATGGCAGCCTACCGTGCGGCGGTAGAAGAGGAGTATCGATTCTTCAGCTATGGTGACGCCATGTTCCTTGAGAGAGCTCATGTTTAAACTTTTGGCCCAAGACGGCGCTGCGCGTCGCGGAGAGATAACCCTGCCTCACGGGGTGGTGCAAACGCCCGTGTTTCAGGCTGTTGGCACCTATGGCACCGTGAAAGCAATGACACCGAGAGACCTGCGCGAAGCGGGTACAACCATGTTGCTGGGGAACACGTTTCATTTGATGCTAAGGCCCGGCGACGAGCGCATACGTGATCTTGGCGGACTGCACGAGTTTATGCATTGGGAT
Source organism: uncultured Gammaproteobacteria bacterium (assembly GCA_913049565.1). Next base: position 8,710 of record CAJWZG010000085.1, on the reverse strand, counting down.
GCCCCGATCTTGACCGACAGCGGTGGTTTTCAGGTGTTTAGCCTCGGTGATTTGCGCAAAATGACCGAGCACAGCGTCGTATTTCGTTCGCCGGTCAATGGTGATCGCGTGGAACTGACGCCGGAATCCTCGATTCGTGTTCAGGGCAATTTAGGTTCAGATGTGGTGATGGTGTTGGATGAGTGCACGGCTCATCCGGCTACCCATGAGCAGGCGAAGGCGTCGATGGAACTGTCGATGCGATGGGCGGCCCGCTGCAAAAAAACCTTTGAGCAAGAACGGGCCGGCAGTATGAACCCAGGTTCTAAGCTGTTTGGCATTGTGCAAGGCGGCATGTTCGAAGATTTGCGCAGTGAGAGTTTGCGCAATCTCGAGCAAATTGAGTTCGACGGTTATGCCATTGGCGGCCTCTCTGTGGGTGAAAGTAAAGAGGATATGGTTCGAGTTCTAACTCATATCACACCTGAAATGCCCGAAAACAAACCGCGTTACTTGATGGGAGTGGGTACACCGGAGGATTTGGTGCGAGCAGTAGGTCGTGGTGTCGACATGTTCGACTGCGTAATGCCCACCCGTAATGGCCGCAACGGTTATCTTTTTACCTCTTTAGGGGTAGTAAAAATTCGCAACGCCAAACACAGAGACGCAGATGTGCCGTTAGATGAAAACTGCCAATGCTATACATGCCGTCATTTTTCTCGTGCCTATCTGCATCATCTGGATCGTTGTGGTGAGATGTTAGGGGCGATGTTAATGACGCAACACAATTTACATTACTACCATCGTCTAATGGCTCAATTGCGTGGATCTATCGAAAACGGTACATTTCGCAACCTCGCGACATCCCTGCAAAATCAATGGAATTGTGACCATGAACTTGTTTGAAACAACCGTCCAAGCTGCTGAAGCAGCGGGCTCGGGCCCAGATGCTGGCCTGATAAATCTCATTATGCTGGGCGGCTTCGTCGTCATCTTTTACTTTTTACTGATTCGTCCGCAAAACAAACGGCGTAAAGAACATGACGCACTCGTCACTTCGCTCGGGAAAGGCGACGAAGTGGTAACAGCTGGTGGTATTGTCGGGCAGATCACTAAGGTAGAAGACGAATTTGTCAAAATTCAAGTGGGTGATGGCATCGAGATGCGAATTCAAAAGTCTTCTGTAGGTGCAACGCTGCCCAAGGGTACTATTAAATCGTTAGACTAGGTGCCGCAGGCCGGACGCGCTGCGCTCAGCGTTTTTTGCTTGCCCTTTAACAAATAGCTTCAAGCATTCTCAGGCCAATAGCCTACTTTTGACGCCATACAAGAGGACTTCATGACAAACGACGAGACCAATTCGCAAGGTAACGGTACCTTGCTTGGCGCTCCTTCGCGGCGTGGTCCTATGAATGTGTTCCCGGCGTGGAAATATACGTTGATCGCCGCCATCTGTGCGTTGGGCTTAATTTATGCCGCACCCAATGTTTTTCAGCCAGACGCTGCCGTGCAAATTCGTGCGTTAGACGCTGATAGGGGAGTTGTTGCGGCGCAAAAGACACGAGTGACCACAGCCCTCAGCGAGGCTGGGATTGGCGTTATCGCAGTGGAAGAAGAGAACGCCTCTCTCATCGTGCGATTGGCCGATGAGACAACCCAGCTCGGTGCTCGAGAACTGATTGCCGACACCGTTAACGCCAGCTCAGTCGACTTCGTGGTAGCGCTGGCTCAAGCGCCAACGACGCCGCAGTGGTTGCAAGACCTCGGCGGTAAGCCGATGTCGTTAGGCCTCGACCTGTTCGGCGGGGCGCACTTCTTGTTGCAGGTCAACATGGAGGACTATATCGCTGGCGTCATAGATAACAGTGCCGAGGGCATGCGAGATACGTTGATAAGCCAGCGCATCCGCTTTTTGCCAAGCCGAGATTGGATCAACGGCAGAACCATTACGATTGCGTTCAGCGAAACCGAGACGAGAGACGAAGCCCGAGAGGCGCTTATTGATTACGCCGATTTTTTGGTTCAAGACCGAGAAGCCGGGGGCGATTTTTTGCTGCGTTTCACGCTGACAGAAGACAAAGTTCGTGCTCTGGAAGACCGTGCGATAAGCCAAAACCTCACCAGTCTGCGTAACCGAGTGAACGAACTGGGTGTGTCTGAGCCTCAGGTACAGCGGTTAGGTCGTTCTCGAATTGTTGTCGATCTGCCGGGTATTCAGGACAGCGCTCGAGCCAAGGAAATTCTGAATAAATTCGCGAATCTAGAGTTTCGACTGGAAGCGCTGCCCAGAGCGCGGAAGTCGCAGATTGAAACGTATGAGTACCAAGGGCGGGCACAGGAAATTATGCGCCGTAACATTGTCACGGGTAATAATGTTCAGGACGCCCAGCAATCTTATGACCCTGAGACCAGTCAGCCGCAGGTAAGCATCGAGTTGGATAATGAAGGAGGCCGCAAGATGCATGCGGCCACCAAGGACAACATCGGCCGATCAATGGCGATATTGTTTATTGAGCAAAAGCCGCGCATAAGAAAGACGGTTGTCGACGGTGAGACGGTTGAAGAGTACTACACGGTAGAAGAGCGCCGTCTCATCAGCGTTGCGACTGTGCAGGCGGCACTGGGTTTTAATTTCAGGATCACCGGCTTGGATCTTCGAGAGGCTCAAGATTTGGCGCTGCTGTTGCGTGCTGGCGCGCTGGCAGCGCCCATGTACATTGTTGAAGAGCGTACCGTTGGGGCGCAATTGGGTGACGAAAATATTCGCCGGGGTTGGCAATCGGTGGCAATCGGTTTTGCCTTGGTTTTAGCATTCATGATTTTCTATTACCGCGGCTTTGGACTGGCCGCTAACGTAGCGCTGACGGCAAACCTAATGTTGCTGGTTGCTATCATGTCCATACTGGGCGCCACGCTTACCCTGCCGGGCATTGCCGGTATCGTGCTGACCGTTGGTATGGCGGTGGATGCCAATGTGCTCATTTTCTCGCGCATTCGTGAAGAGCTAAAAAATCACCCGCCTCAGATGGCTATTCAGGCAGGCTTCGATCGTGCCTTACTCACCATTACCGATGCGAATGTAACAACTTTTTTCGTGGCTATTATTTTGCTTTCGATCGGTAGCGGCCCGGTTCGGGGCTTTGCGGTGACTTTGGCTGTGGGCATCGTAACTTCGATGTTTACGGCTATTATGGTGACCCGCGCCTTGGTGAACTTGATGTACGGTGGTCGAAAGCTGGAGTCGGTAAAGATATGAGGGAATTCAGCATCGACTTCATGGGCAAACGCGTTATCGCGATGATGCTTTCAGGCGCCTTGCTCCTTGTGGCTCTGGGTTCCCTTGCGGTGCAAGGGCTCAATTTAGGATTAGATTTTACCGGCGGCTCACTGGTCGAGGTGAAGTTGTCCCAAAAGGTAGACCCGCAAACTGTCCGGTCCTATCTAGTCGACAGTGGGTTTACCAACGGTACAGTACAAACGTTCGGGTCTGACGAAGACTTGCTGATTCGTGTTCCACCGCAGCAAGCGCTCGGGGCGGCGGGGCAAGCCGGGCTAGGGGATGAGATTTTTGCCGCGTTGACAAAACAGTACCCGGGCATTGTGCTTCAGCAATCAAATTACGTTGGGCCAGCGGTTGGCGACGAGCTTGCCGAGGATGGAGGTTTGGCGCTGCTAACCGCGTTGCTGGTGGTAATGCTTTACATTTTGTTCCGATTTACCAAGCAGTTCTCAGTGGGCGCCGTTGTAGCGTTGGCGCACGACGTGCTTATCGTATTGGGCTTCTTTTCGGTCTTTCGCTGGACTTTCGATCTCACCGTATTAGCGGCGTTGCTGGCCGTGATCGGTTACTCCTTGAACGACACGATCGTGGTCAGCGACCGTATTCGAGAGAACTTTCGGCGGGCGAGACGTGGTACGTCCGTGGAAATTATTAATGAGGCGCTCAACCAGACCTTGGGGCGTACCTTGGTTACCTCGTTAACCACATTGTTTGTCTTGTTGGCACTGCTGTTTGCAGGCGGCGAGGTGATTCGTGGTTTTGCCACGGCGTTATCGATCGGTGTGGTGATCGGCACCTATTCGTCTATCTATGTGGCCGCCAACGTGTTGTTGGTGATGAACATTTCCCGGGAAGACTTGCTCGTTCCTGAACCGGAACAAGACGGTAATGAGGACGGAAGTTATCCATAGAGCTAAACGCTGGGGTCGAAGGCCGGGCCCCGACCGCTAACTTTTGAGGGTCTGTACCAAACTCTTGAAACACTTGGGGTTGGCAGCGACGATATCGCCGGTGTCCCAAAATTTCTCGCCGCCAGACAAGTCGCTGATAAAACCGCCAGCTTCCCTAACCAGCACAATCCCGGCTGCGATATCCCACTTACTCAAGCCCATTTCCCAGAAGCCGTCCATGCGACCTGCTGCAACATAGGCCAGATCCAAAGCCGCGCTGCCGGCTCGGCGAATGCCTCGGCAGGTGCCGGTGAGAGTTGCTAGCGATTCGGTGTACTCGGGTAGCCGCTGCATGCTGCCCGGTGGAATGCCGGTACCCAGCACGCAATCCTCGAGTTTGACTCTGCTAGTGACGCGGATACGTTTACCATTGAGCTGAGCGCCGGATCCTCGACTGGCAACAAATTCTTCGCCGCGTACGGGATCGACAATGACGCCGTGTTCGTGATGGCGGCCTTTCATGACGCCGATAGAGACAGCGAAGTGAGGGATGCCTTGAAGAAAGTTCAGCGTGCCGTCCAGCGGGTCGATCACCCAAGTGAATTCCGAGTCACCGTCCCGCTCACCTGATTCTTCGGCCAAAATACGATGGTTTGGGTAGGTTTCCCGGATCTGTTCGATGATAATCGACTCAGCCATCCGGTCGATATTGGAAACAAAATCGTTCCGGCGCTTTTCCTGAATCTCAAATTGATCTGGCCGGTCCATGCTCCTTGCAAGATAATCGGCGGCTTTTCTGGCTGCGCGAAGCGCGATATTAGCCATGGGTTGCATAACTGAGATGTCCGGACGAGGGAGGGCGCATGCTAAAGGGTGGGGCCTGCTAAGCCAAGCGCTACTCCCAATACAATGACCGAAGCGGCCCTGTCGTAGGAGAAAAAATTTGAGCACTCTTCTTGATCGCATCCGTATTGTTTTGGTGGAGCCCAGCCATCCTGGGAATATTGGAGGCGCTGCGCGAGCGATGAAGACCATGGGTCTGCATCATTTGACGTTGGTTAAGCCAGCGCGGTTCCCGGATCCGCAAGCAGATTGGCGTGCTGCCGGCGCAATGGATGTGCTCGACTCGGCATCTGTCGTTGCCGATGTGTCAGCGGCCGTAGCGGGATGTCACTATGTGGTGGGTACCAGCACGCGGGCGAGGGCGATTCCCTGGCCTGCGATATTGGCAAAAGATCTGGGTGCGGCGTTAACAGAGCAACCCACTGAGGGGCAAATCGCTATTTTGTTTGGTCGCGAAGATAGTGGGTTGTCGAATGAGGAACTGCAGCGTTGTCACACGCATTTGCAAATTCCCTCATCAAAGGAGTACGGATCGCTGAATCTGGCTATGGCGGTGCAGGTGGTGTGTTATGAAATTTTTCAACACTTGGAAGACGTGCAGATTCAAACTACGTCCGGTGCGGATCAAGACCAAACGCTAATGCCGGGCCAGGGCAGCCGAATCTGGGATAAAGACCCAGCGTCGGGTCAACAGGTTGACGGGGTTTTAGAGCATTTGGAGCAGCTTATGGTGCAAAGCCAATTTATTGAGCGCGACAACCCAGGAAATACGGTGGCGAGGCTCAGACGCTTGTTTATGCGAGCGCAACTTGATGAAACGGAAGTTCAAATTTTGCGTGGCTTACTAAAATCGTTGCAACAAAAGATGCGTTAAAGGTTTTTTTTGCAGCCTGAGTGGGTGCAGGGAAAACCGCAGGGGCTTGCAAAACAGCCTATCTCAGGGTCAACTTGCGCAATGAAGAAAATTGTAATAATTAACAGTAAAGGCGGGTCAGGCAAAACGACCATCGCTGTTAACTTGGCAGCGGCGTTAGCCTCTCGAGGCGGAACACCAGCAATTCTAGATCTAGACCCGCAAGGGTCATCGACGCGTTGGCTTTCGCAGCGTTCGGCAGATCTACCCAAGATATCCGGCATCGAGGGTTTTCGTAGCGATGCTTCCGCGACCCGAAGCTTTCAGTTGAGCCCACCAGCAGATACGACCGATCTGATTCTTGATACCCCGGCTGGGTTGGATCGACGCGGTTTAGAAGCCGCGGTACGCGGTGCCGATAGAATTTTGATGCCGGTGATGTCTTCAGATATCGATATCCATGCAGCGACGCATTGCATTGCCGACTTGTTACTAGGCTCGAAAAATGACTCTGGGTCAATGCGTATTGGTATTGTCGCCAACCGAGTGAAGACCAATACCAGGGGAAGCAAGCGGCTTAAGCGATTTTTGGAGAATTTCGATATTCCAGTCGTGGCAACACTGCGAGACTCGGTGAACTACACGCGTAGTGCTGAAACTGGGCGAGGGTTGCACGAGATGCCGCATTATCAGGCGCTGAAAGATTTAGAAGCCTGGGAAAGAATTCTAGGTTGGGTAGGCGCTAGGCAGGCCGCCTCGCCAATAGAAGCCAAGGGACCGCTGCGAGCAGGTTTGGGCGGGGTTGTTCGATTAGCTTTCAGTCGACACACCGCATCTTCGTAGCACACGGCGGATACTGGCCCGTAGTGCCAAGTAACCTTGCGTCGAACTCAACTTATTTGTTGACAGCATCTGTTGGCGGTTACCATAGGGAAACTGCTGCAAGGCTCTCCTAAGTGCCACGAATACCTTGTTTTTCTAACCCTAAATATCGCAACGCCCAAGTCGAGAATCGCACTGGATGAGTGATCCCATCTATTTAGACTATGCTGCTTCCACGCCAACGGACCCCGCTGTGGCGGATGTTATGCACCAGCATTTATGTCTGGGCGGAACCTTTGCCAACCCCGCTTCACGCGGCCATGTTTATGGGTGGCAGGCGGACGACGCGGTAGAAACGGCTAGGGGTGAACTCGCACAAATGCTGAATGCAGACCCACGAGAAATCGTTTTTACGTCTGGCGCAACAGAATCCGACAATTTAGCGTTGAAGGGTCTGATGGCTCGCGGTATGCAGCAAGGCCGAATGCATGTGATTACCAGTGGCATCGAACACAAGGCGATTTTAGATACCTGCGGTTGGATGGAGGCCCAAGGGTTCACTGTCACCTACCTCACACCGACCGGCGACGGTGTCATTACGCCTGACGCCGTCGCTTCAGCGATTCGTGGCGATACCCTGGCAGTGTCTTTGATGCAGGTGAACAACGAACTGGGCAGTATCAGTGACTTAGGCCGTATCGCCAGCATTTGTCGTGAGCAGGGCGTGCTCAGCCATACCGACGCCGCCCAGAGTTTTGGCAAGGTGCCATTGGATGTTCAGGTGCTTGGGGTCGACATGCTGTCGCTGTCGGGTCACAAAATATACGGGCCCAAGGGGATCGGTGCTCTCTATGTACGACGCCAAGACGGTCTAACACTTGACGCGCAGATCCATGGGGGCGGTCATGAAATGGGTATGCGTTCTGGGACGTTGCCAACCCATCAAATAGTCGGGTTGGCGGCTGCAGCGAAACTGATGCAGGCACAATTGAGTGATGAGACCCAGAGAATTGGCATGCTGCGTGATCGCTTTGTCAGTCATTTGCAGCAGATACCCGAGGCGCATCTCAACTCGCCAATAACCCAGAGTATTCCGCATATTGTCAATGTGGCCTTTGGAGGAGTTGATGGCGAAACGCTGTTGCTGGCGTTGAACAATATTGCCGTTTCCACGGGCTCAGCTTGCAATTCAGCAAGTGTCGAGCCGTCTCATGTGCTTACGGGCATAGGGATGTCTCGGGAACTCGCTGATGCGTCGTTACGATTCAGTTTTGGTCGATATACTCAGGTCTCTGATATCGACTCCGCAGCCACTCATTTAGCCGATGTTTTAGGCCGATTGCGTCAGTAGTCGTGCTGCGTATAATACGCGCCCTCAAAGCTCGATCATGCCGAGTTTTTTATTAAAAATTAGATACATAGCGTTCTTTTTCGAAACCAGAAGAATCCATGAAGTAAGGCTCCACCCAAAAGCGTCTGGGGCCCAGAACAAAGGGTCGATTCTGGGTTGATTTGGGCGTTAGCGTGTCCCCAACGGAGATGGTCATGGGAATGGAGCGAACTTTTTCAATTGTTAAGCCGGATGCGGTTGCCCGAAACTTGATTGGTGAGATTTACTCGCGTTTCGAAAAGGGCGGACTGAGGATTGTGGCTTCAAAGATGCTTCAGCTCAGCGACGAGCAAGCGGCTGGTTTCTATGCCGAACACGACGGTCGTCCTTTTTTCGAAGATCTGTGTGACTACATGCGCTCAGGGCCTGTCATGGTGCAGGTGCTAGAAGGTGAAGATGCAATCGCCACAAACCGCCGATTGATGGGCGCGACGAATCCAAAGGAAGCCGATCCAGGTACAATTCGTGCGGACTTTGCGGAGTCCATTGACGCGAACGCTGTCCACGGTTCAGACAGCCCTGAATCTGCAGCGCGTGAGATTGCTTTCTTTTTCACCGCCTCAGAAATCATTGATCGAGCCTATGTTTTAGGGATCCGGAGAAGCAACCTGTGACCACCCGACGTAATCTCTACGGATTGGACAGAGGTCAGC
>CAJWZG010000084.1 GCA_913049565.1 uncultured Gammaproteobacteria bacterium | reverse complement strand
TGACCGGCGTGGGGATCGTTGCGCTGGCGGGCATTGTTGTGAATAACAATATCGTACTCATCGATACCTACAACGAGATACGCGACAAAAACCCAGACATGCACTACGTCGACCTGATTGTGCGCACCGGCGCACAGCGATTGCGGCCCGTAATGCTGACTACCATCACCACCGTGTTTGGCCTGCTGCCTTTGGCCAGCAATCTAAGTATCGACTTTGTCAATCGGAACATCGAATACGGCAGTATGCTTTCGAGTTTTTGGGTGCCGTTGTCTCAAGCCATCGTTTCAGGGCTTACCTTCGCAACCCTGCTTACGCTTGTCACAACACCGGCGATGTTGGCTATACCCCATCAGCTCAAAGCCATCTACCGACGCCTGCGCAGCAATCGAGCCACCGCAGCACAACAGCTAGCTGGCGATTCAGCAGGCTAGTGAGCCGCCAGCCATTCAATCATATCCGGGTAGGCTCGCCGGTCTTGAATGAAGAAGAGATGGCCACCCTCATAAAAACGAAGCTCAGCGTGAGGGATGGCCCCCTGCAGCTCCCGCATGTTATCCGGCGGGGCAATCCCGTCATAAAGCCCGCCCTGCAGTAGCACCGGCATGGTTAAATCGGGCAGTCGGTCAAAGGTATCGTGCAGCTTCCGGGCATTGAGTTGCTTCATAGCACCCACCTCGTCCCGGTCAGTTCGACGTCCGGCTAACGACATTTCTAACAGCTTATGCCATTGCTCGGCATTTTCAGTGATCCATTCATCGGTGCGCCGGGTATCGGAAATTTGTAAGTGGCGTTTGACGCGCTCTGCAGGCTCAAACGCCTCCAACTCGTGCAGCGGATAGGAGGGCCTACCTGCGCCGCCCGACGATGTGCATACCAATAACAGCGAGCGGATTTTTTCAGGGTATCTAACGGCGAGTTCCTGAGCCACCATGCCACCGTAAGATACGCCGATGACCCGCACGGGTTCGTCAGCAATCTGATCGAGCAGCGCGGCAGCGTCATTGGCGTAATCCACCATCGTGTACTCACCTGATGGTTTACCGCTCTGACCGAGACCGCGCTGATCAAAGCAGAGTAAATTGAAGTGTTGCGCCAGAGGTGAGTCAAACTGGTTGGGCTTGTTGCGCAGGTCACCACCGGTACCGCTGATATAAAACAGCGTTTCACCCAGCCCTCCTCGTTGCACATATAGCTGTAGTCCGTTTGCCCGCACAAAACCTGTGAAATCGCTGTCTAACATTTTCGCTCCAACATCCAATTTTTTTGTCCCGGGATCCCCGCTAAGTCTCTCGTAGACCCATCGCCTCAGCGAAGGCGAGAATGCGCCTTGCATCGTCAGCGTGCAGACTTTCGATCAACTGGCCATTCAGTTCTGCTACCCCTTTACCCGCATCCAGCGCCTGCTGCCACGCCTGCAATAGGGCTTGCGCATTGGCGATTGCCGCGTCACTGAAACCAAATACTGAGTTTGCTATGGCTACTTGGCTGGGGTGGATCAAAGTTTTGCCGTCAAAGCCTAGATCCCTGCCTTCCTCGCAAGCGGCCTGAAAGCTCTCCAGATTACGAAAATCGAGGTGCACACCGTCTACGATGTCTTTGTGGTAGGCCCGGGCGACGGTGACGCAGCGTTGTAACGCATAGGCTAAATTGTGGCGGGAGGTCGTGTGCTGGGCGCGCAGCGCCTTGACTAAATCACTGGTGCCCATCACCAAACAGTCCACCTTTGGATCGCCTGCAAACTGCTCCAAATTCAGCACCGCTAACGGAGTTTCGATCATGAGCCAGATGGGCAAGGTAGAATGGCACGATGCCAATTGTTCCTTGATGTGATTGATCTGCTCGTTGCTTTCGATCTTGGGGAAGAGCAGCGCGGCCACCGGCGCGTTGGCGAACGCTTGCAGATCTTCAAGCCCCCAAGGCGTATCCAGCCCGTTGCAGCGGACTACCAGCTCCCGATGACCATATTGGTGTCTGCCTAAAGCATGAGCCACTTGCTCACGCGCTTGCGACTTGGCGCTGGGTGCCACCGCATCTTCGAGGTCGAATAGGATCGTGTCGCAGTCAATTGCCTGTGCCTTCTCCAGTGCTCGCGCATTGGCACCGGGCATGTAGAGCAGCGAGCGCCTCGGCACGATGGTTTGGCCTGTCTGCATGCTATTCATCACTCCTGCGACTGCGCCCGCTAAAGTGCCACGCCGAACATCATTTTGCATTAGCATTCACGGGTATCAGCATTTGCTGATCGACAGAATTGGGGGGAACGATATATGCAGCATCCATTTGATCTAGGCGGCCAAGTTATCGCCATTACCGGCGCGTCCTCGGGTTTCGGTCACCACTTTGCCGGTGTACTCGCTGAGGCCGGCGCAAAAGTTATCTTAGGTGCGAGACGCACCGACAAGCTCGCCGAGCGTGTAGAGGAAATTACCGCAAACGGCGGCAAGGCCATTGCGGTCAGTCTCGATGTGCGGGAGAAAGACAGCATTGGCGGTTTTCTCAATACCGCGTTCGAGACTTTCGGACGGCTTGATTGTGTAATCAACAACGCCGGTGTCGAAGCCGGCGCGAAGACTTACCACACCATTGATGAAGACGACTGGGACTTCGTGCTGGATACCAATCTAAAATCTGCTTGGCTGGTGTCAAAACTGTACACCGACCGTGTGCTGTCCTATAAGCAAGACGGCGGCAACATCATCATGATTTCCAGCATCACTGATTCGAGAACCATCAAAGGGCAATTCCCTTATGCGGTCTCCAAAGGCGGCATGACGCGCATGACCGAGGTTATGTCTTTGGAGGCGGCAAAATACAATATCCGCGTTAACGCTCTGGCACCCGGTTACTTCCTAACGGATGTCAGCCGCATTTTGTTGGAATCGCCCATCAGCGAGGACTTTGTCAAAGGGATACCGATGCGTCGGGTAGGCGAGTTCCCTGATCTTGACGGTCCGCTACTGCTGCTCGCCAGTGACGCGTCTCGCTACATGACAGGTTCGGTACTGGTGGTCGATGGCGGCCACATCTGCGCATCACTATAACTGGAGGGCTGACAATGACCGTGATAAATCCCTTCGAGATCGTCATCGACCCTGAGGCTGTTACCGATTTACAGCGCCGCCTCATGCACACACGTTGGCCTGATGAAGAGACCCCTGAAGATTGGAGCCAAGGTGTGCCACTGAGTTACATGAAGGAGTTGGTCGCGTATTGGGGTAAATCCTATGACCATCAACGCCTGGCTACTCGACTCAACGTCTATGACAACTACAAAACCAACCTGTTGGGGCTGGATATTCATTTTTTGCATGTGCGTTCGACCTACGTCCATGCGCGCCCCCTGCTGCTGACTCACGGCTGGCCTGGGTCTGTTGTGGAGTTCCTCAATGTGATTGGACCGCTTACGGAGCCCCAAGACCACGGTGGTAAGCCTGAAGATGCCTTCCACCTTGTCATTCCCTCTCTGCCGGGCTATGGCTTTTCTGCCAAACCGGAAGAAACCGGCTGGGGTGTTGAAAAAACTGCTGACGCCTGGGCTGAGCTGATGGCCCGGCTCGGCTACTCGCGTTACTTTGCTCAGGGCGGTGACTGGGGCGCCGTCGTCACGTCGCATGTTGGGCGGCGCGATCCTGATCACTGTTTAGGTATTCATTTGAATATGGTGACGGTACCACCTGACACCAGCGCCACTGACTTAACAGAGCTCGAACTTTCAGCGCTCGCCGGCTGGCAGTACTATCAGGAATGGGATTCTGGCTACTCGAAACAACAGGCAACCCGACCACAAACCCTAGGCTACGGCTTGGTCGATTCACCCAGTGGTCAGGCGGCTTGGATTATTGAAAAGTTCTATCAATGGATGGACTGCCAAGGTCACCCGGAAAATGTTGTCAGTCGAGAAGAGTTGCTGGATGACATCATGGTGTATTGGCTGAACGGTGCCGGCGCTTCTTCTGCCCGGCTGTACTGGGAGAGTTTTGGCGGTGCTGCTGGCAACGCTATTCCCGTCAGCGTGCCCATGGGCGCATCAATTTTTCCGAAGGAAATTTTCCGTACAAGCCAGCGCTTTGCGAGCAACGTTTACAAGAATATTGTGTTTTGGCGCGACAAAGACAGCGGCGGCCACTTTGCTGCCTTTGAGCAGCCGGATGTATTTGTTGCTGAGGTTCGCGATTGCTTTAGGGTAATGCCGCAACCCTGATTCGCTTGTACTGCGACGATCAGGCTGCGTCGAGATTACCGCCTTCAAGGGTTATGCGGTGCATTTCGCGCCGACTGCCTTGGTAGTCGTTTACCGCCCAGTGCCAGGTTGCCCTGTTGTCCCAGAAGGCCATGGCGCCTTCGCTCCATTGAAAGCGCATGGTGTGCTCGGCGCGGCCGATATGTTGATATAGGAACTCCAGTAGTGGCGCCGATTCCTTTTCAGTCCAGCCCTCGAATCGAAGGGTGAAACCCGGGTTTACATAAAGCGACGGCCGGCCTGACAGCGGATGACGTATCACCACCGGGTGCACAGCGTCTTGGTTCGCAGCATCTGAGTTACCAAGCCGCCCTTTCATTTCTCCCATGTAGGGTGACAGGTCACCAAAGACATGCCGCGACGAGTGGACGGCCCGCAGCGATAGCAATGTCTGCTGCATGCCTGCCGACAGGCTGGCAAAAGCCTTAGTACAAGAGGCGAATAGCGTGTCACCACCGATGGGGGGTACCTGCCTCGCCAGCAGCATCGAACCCAACGCTGGGATCTGATCGTAGGAATGATCGGTATGCCAGTAGCCGCCAATATTGGCCTGCTGCTCGGGTTCTTTCACCACTTGAGCAATGGACGGATGGCCGTTTACATGGGTAAAAAAGCGGTTGACGTTGATTTCACCCCAACGCTCAGCAAAAGCAAGGTGTGCTTCCGGCGTTAGCTGTTGGTGCTGGAAAAACAACACCTCATGGTCTGCAAAGGCTTGCTGCAGTTCGAGCATCTGATCAGGCGTCACTTGAGCAAGATCAATGTTCTCAACCAGCGCCCCCACTGCCCCAGTACTGACAATCGATAATGAATGACCCATGGTTATACCCCCATCCTTTTCAACTTCCCCTTCATACTATCCTTGCCCTCGCCCTTGCCCGATAACGATCTAGCCAGGTTATGTTTCAGGATGGCTCGCTGCCTTTTTCTGCGGCGCCGGTGCGAAAAATATCAGCACGCCAGACATTACATTCAGTGTGGCAACGATCAGAAGCGAGCCGTCGTAGTATCCCATTGTATCGCGATAAATGGAGACTAACCACGGAGCTAAGGCGCTCAACGCCAGAGCGAAAGGCATGGCGGCGCCACGAATCGAACCCAAAAAGCGACGTCCGAAAAATGACGCCCAAATCACTTCTTGCATGGGAATCATGCCGCCCCACCCCAGGCCGAGTACCGCATAGGCCGCGCAAACCCAAAAGAAGCTGCCCGAAGCTGCAGAGAAAACGATCAAAAACAAAGCGATGCCGGTGACTGCCGCTGATGCAGCAGCCAGCGGCTTGGCCGGCGACCGATCAATCCAGTAACCCCAGAACGGTTTGCTTACCATCGCGGGAATGGAAGCGACCAACATCGCAAAAGACGCTTCAGTGCGGGTAAGCCCTGCGTCAGACAAAAACGGCACTGTATGAATCAGCAACACAAATATATTGATGGAGAAAAAACCAAAGGCGATCACTAGGGCATAGAAGGAGAACGTGCGTATCGCTTGAGTGCGGGTAAAAGACGTTTCGAATTCCAGTCTGGCGCGCTCGCCCTGCCCGTCGGCGATCTGCGCTGCGGTGAGTCCGTCTGGGTGCAGACCGTGATCCTCCGGTGCCCGCCGCATAATCAAAGCCAAAGGCAGAGTGAGACAGGTGGCACACAAACCCAACCATAGCCACGCCTCTCGCCACCCGAGAGTGTCGACCAAATAGGTTGCAAGTGGCGTCAACACCACTCCTCCAAAAGATACGCCCATGGCTGCAACGGAGATAACGATGCCACGTCTAGCCACAAACCACTTCGACAAAGTGACGTTGACAACCAGATTGCCCAACATGGCGCAGCCAATGGTGACCATGACACCGTTAAGCAAAAGCCAAGCCCAAAGCGTATGAATCTGACTGGTCATTGCCAGCGTGATACCCAGCAACAAACTGCCGCAAAACATGATGGTTCGCCCGCCATAGGCGTCGACGCGAGAACCGATATAGATGCCGACGATCGCCATCACCATCTGCCCGATGGTCCGGGTTAGGGTAAAATCTGCCCGGCTCCAGCCAAGCTCTGCTGTCATAGGTTCCATAAAGGAACCCAACACATAGCTGTACATTCCCGTCGAGATGAATTGGGAGATGAAGGCTGCGCCGACGAGATAGTAGCCGTAATAGATCGGCTCGGAGTTGCGGGCGTTGGTTATGGCCAATGAACTTTCCAAACAGCAACCGGGCTAACGGCGCGGGTGACAATAGGCCTCTGCCGACAGAGGCCTATCAAAACGAGACGACTAAGCCGTCAGCGCTTGCAGCACTTGATCGACGATGACCTCGGCTTTATCGCGCATTTCAGCATCGGTCGCATCTTGAATGGGGTGCTGGACGAAAACCCGATGGGCGTCCGGCATTCCCAACGCATCGGCTTGCGCCGTTGCCGCTGTTACAAACTCAGACGATGCAATAGAAACTGCTGGTGTTCCCTGAATCTCAAACCATACCGTGTCATGCAAACTGCACGTAGTACAAGAGCCTCAGTCAGCCAGCGCTTCGATCACAAAATCGTTATCTTGGTGAATCTCCTCGCGCAGCGCGGCGGGCGCAGGCTTCGAGAATGTTGGCTTGGCGTAGCGCGTTAACGTCACGCCAGGCAGCTGTTTAGCCAGCACTTCTTCCAAACGGTCTAGCAGCACGCTGCCTCTGGGTTTGGAGATATCCAAAAGTGCCACGCGGCCCGTTACCGCATTTGGCCTTGGGGTGAGTTGCCGTGTAACCGTCACCCGTTCATCGGTAGGATCCATCAACGTTGTCATCACTTCTCCTTTGCTGAGTTCTTTCTATTTAGTTTCTATGCGCTTTCTAGGTTCTTAGCTTTATCGATCTGCAATGGACTTGTCGCCCTAATCTTCAATTTTGCGCGACACGGGTATCGAGCCAACGTTGCCGGTAACCCAGCCGTGAAATGCGCCCGAAAATTTTCCTGCTTCGCTGCCGGCCACCACTATATGAATGTCTTCATCACGCCGAAACTTCGTCATCAGCTTGTTCAAGCTGGCTTCATCCATGGCAGCCGCCACTTCCGGTTTAATGCCCGTGCCGGAATTTTCGTCTGCAACTAACTCTCTCACCGACTTGGTTGTCACTTGTTGTATGCGCTGACGCAAATTCTCTTTACTGAAATTATCGCGCATCAGCGTATCGACATGCTCAGGCACTACAACCAGCAAGCAGTCTGTTGCAAAGTAGGCTTTCGGGCTCATCACGGCCTGTAAACCCTGACCCAGAGTACCTGCCAACTGCGATGCGCTGCGCGAGTCTTGATCCACGATTAATGTCGGACCGCTGCTCATTGTAAACACCGTCACCACAGAATCGTCTTTCTCAAAGCCTCTTTCTACATGCAGCGGTGACCAGGGGTTGCGCTCTTCCCATTCGGCAAAACACATGGTGAATTTCATCGGGTTACCCAGCGTTGAGCGCTCGGTCTCGCCGGGTTTGGCACCCCCGATATTGCGTATCACCAGCCGCACTGCGCGACCAATCGTGGCATTGGCTCGATTACCCTGACCCAAGGCGCCCAGACCCATGTTCATGCCAATGCGCTGGCGAATCGGGCCGTTTACCACTAAAACTGGGCTGGCACCCATCGTGGTCGCCATGACGCCGTGGATATTGTAGTCATCGGTCAAGATCGCTTCAGTCGCTGCTATGACAACCGGCAAATACTCAGGCTTGCACCCGGCCATAACCGCATTGATTGCCACCTTCTCTACGGTAACCACACCCATGTTGGGGGCCATTTCGCCAAGCACCTGCTGGGCATCCCGCCGGCTACCTTGCAGCATCGCCAATACGCGCTCTGGCGTTGGCGGCACCAATGGCAAGCCATCGGAGAAGCCTTGATCAAACATAAACTCGGCATCATCGTCCTGGCTGCCCACGTTGATCCGTCTCGCCCGCAAGGGACTGCCTTCGGCCATAGCGCGCAGCCTTGGCTCGTTCGCTGGATCCACGGACAAGGAACCACAACCGGGCCGCCAATCGGGCAGGGCGGACCAATCTAAGACCATGGCATCCAGACCCAGATCCGACTCTAGCTGGGAAGCCAATGCCTGCCACTCTTCGTTGACAAACCCAACCAGCCGTTGGGTTTCTTGACCGGCAGCATCCACCACAAGCAACGTGGGAACGGTCTCGATGTCAGCTGAAAAAGAGACCTGCAAAGTGCTGTCATCGAGTATTGAAAAGGCCGGCGAAAATTCTTTGGCAAGGGCCACATTGCCTGCTTGAGTTTGGCCAATGATCTGCAACGGCAGCTGCGCGGCGAACTGATCATAAAGAGCATCGAGTACCGGCATAACCTCTTTGCAGGTGGGACAATCTTCTTTGATAAAACAGACAAGCGAGCCTTCATTCTGCGGACTGGAAACCAAGTCGCCCTGTAAATTCTCAAGCTCATAAGCCAGACGCGTCGCCACACTGCCCTCCCCAGTTTTGTACAACTAACGGTGTGTTGAGTTTCACAGTCTATACCGAGTACTCTTTATTCCTAAACCTGTTCAAGAAAAACTTTTGGGGAACCCGATGAGCGAAGTAGCCGAGTTTCGAAGCGACGTCAGTGCCTGGATTGCCGAAAATTGTCCGCAAGGCGCCAAGGGGCCCGGCCAGTTAGCAAACGGCAGCACTAAGATAGAACTAGACAAAGACGTAGCCCTTTGGCTGGAGCGCTGCGCCGAAAAAGGTTACACGGCTCCGACTTGGCCAACAGAATTTGGTGGCGGGGGCCTGTCAGCCGAGCAAGCCAAGATCTTCTTCGAAGAGATGGGTAAGGCTAATGCCCGAACACCGCTGACCGGCATGGGAATGACCATGATCGGGCCGACTCTGCTGGAGTACGGTACCCAGGCGCAGAAAGAGCGTCACATGCCGAAGATTATTCGCGGCGAACTGCAATGGTGTCAGGGTTACTCGGAGCCCAACGCAGGCTCTGATCTTGCTGCGCTGAACACCCGCGCTGAAGACAAGGGCGATCACTACCTGCTGAGCGGTCAAAAAATTTGGACCTCTGGTGCCTACACCGCCGACTGGATGTTCGCACTAGTTCGCACCGACTTTGATGCACCTAAGCACGACGGCATCAGCTTTGTACTGCTGCCCATGGATCAGGAAGGCATAACCGTTAAGCCTATTCGTCTTATCTCCGGCTCATCGCCCTTCTGCGAAACATTTCTCGACAACGCGGTTGCTGCGAAAGAAGACTTGGTGGGGGATCTCAACAAGGGCTGGACTGTCGGGAAACGCCTGCTGCAATTCGAGCGTTCGGGTATTGGCGGCCTGAGCGGTGGTGCGCGCCCATCCGAAGCAGGTACTAGCCTGTCTGATATCGCGAAGAAATATGTCGGCGAGGAATCAGGACGTATCAGTGACCCCGCGGTACGCGAAAAGGTCACCACGCTTAGCATGAACCGAGCCTCTTTCCGTTTGACGGCGCAACGCGCAAATGCGGAGAACAAGTCCGGCACCCCGGGGGCAGCCACCTCTATCTTCAAGCTGTATGGGGCAGCCCTGCAACAAGATGGCGCAGAGTTGAAGCGAGAGCTGATGGGCTTTCAGGGCCTTGGCGTTCAAGGTGAGGGCTTTACCGAGCACGAGCTGACCAGCGTTGAAGAATGGCTGCACACCAAGGCGACCACAATCTACGGCGGCAGCAACGAGATTCAAGCAAACATTATTGCCAAACGCGTATTGGGCTTGCCTGAATAGCAACGTCACGGTGCTTGCACGGGCAGCCGGGCAAGCACGTTTCTTGATCTGCAAATTGTTATCCGATTTGAGATTTATTTCACCTTTAGATTCGAGCCCACGGCTTCCAATTCGCGTCTAAGCTGGCATGCTGCGCGCCCATGAGAACACCTATTTCTAACATCGCTG
>CAJWZG010000083.1 GCA_913049565.1 uncultured Gammaproteobacteria bacterium | reverse complement strand
CGCGTCAAAGGCGAAACGCCGGAAGAAATCGCAGGCGCAGCATTAACGATGCGGAATTTATCTACCAAGGTGCCCATCAAAAGTGAGGTGGTCGTGGATACCTGCGGCACCGGCGGCAGTGGGAGCAAGCTGTTCAATATTTCGACAGCGGCGGCATTCGTTGCAGCCAGCAGCGGTGCCAAGGTGGCAAAGCATGGCAATCGAAAAATCACAAGCTTCAGCGGCAGCGCAGACGTTTTGGAATCCGCAGGCGTGTCTTTAGCACTAACACCCGAACAAATCGCCACGTGCATCGACGAGATCGGCGTTGGCTTTATGTTTGCTCAAGCCCATCACAGTGCCATGCGCTTCGCGGGTCCAATACGACAGGAAATTGGCATTCGCACGCTCATGAACGTGCTCGGACCAATGACCAATCCTGCCGGTGCCAAGCGTCAGGTGATTGGCGTATTCTCTCAAGATTGGCAGCACAAAGTGGGTCAGGTACTGCAACTACTGGGATCAGAGCACGCCATGGTTGTTCACAGCAACGGATTGGACGAGATACGACTGGATGCCCCCACTCATGTGGTGGAGTTGAGGCACGGTGTCATTACAGAGTACGACATCTCCCCTGAAGACTTTGGTCTTTCACCTAGAACATCTGAGGAAAACGCGGGCATCATTGCGGATTCGGCGGAAACCAGTCTTGCTCTCGTCAAACAGTCCCTCACGGATGACGGCAGCGCTGCCGCTGATATCGTCGCGCTTAACGCTGGCGCCGCAATCTACGTCAGCGGTATCGCTCATTCAATGGCGAACGGTGTCGCCATGGCACAAGACGCAATTTCCAGCGGTTTGGCCAACGAACGCCTGACAGAGTTGATGCGAATTACCTCGCTGATGTCCAAGGCGAACACCCAATCATGAGCACAATTCTTGATCGCATCATCGCAACAAAACAGACCGAATTGGTTGAGCGCAAGAGGCGTGAGAGCCAAGCCAAACTGGAAACCCGGTTGGCCAATGCCTCACTGCCGAACCCCAAAGGATTTGTTGACGCATTGCGCAAACAAGCCATGCTGAAACAACCGGGAGTGATTGCAGAGATCAAGAAAGCATCACCGAGCAAGGGTGTTATTCGAGCAAACTTTGATCCTGCGGACATTGCCAAAGACTACGCGGACCACGGCGCAGCCTGCTTGTCTGTGCTAACCGATGAAGAGTATTTCCAAGGAAGTGACGCCTATCTCCGAGCAGTGCGGGAAGCAGTAGAACTGCCCATCATTCGCAAAGACTTTACCATCGATCCATATCAAATCATTGAAGCGCGCCTGATGGAGGCTGACTGCGTACTCCTCATTGTCAGCGCGCTCACACCGACGGAACTGAAGTCACTCTATCGCACGGCCCAAGACATCGGCTTGGATGTCCTCATCGAGGTCCATGACGCAGCGGAACTCGAGATCGCGCTATCACTGGACCCCACGCTTATCGGCATCAATAACCGAAACCTGAAAACGTTCAGCACATCGCTGAATAACACGTTCGATTTGCTGTCTGAGATGCCGGTGAACGTAACCGTAGTGACCGAAAGCGGTATCGGGACGAGAGAAGACGTAAACGCCATGATCGCTCATGACGTTTACTGCTTCTTAGTCGGTGAAGCGCTTATGCGCCAGCACAGTCCGGGCATGGCGTTGTCAGAGCTATTTGATCGCTAACGCGTTCTCCGAACGACAATATTTTTGCCACTCACTTAAATCGCGCCAATAGGGTGACCAACGGTAGTAAAATCCCTCCGAAGTGCGGTTTACGAAGTGCTTTTGCTCAAAAACCGAGGATTCAGAGGAGCAAATTGACCCAATGCGGTGGCGCCTCGCCTCGAATCCCGCAAAAAGATGCGTAATCAGGAAAAATAAAATGCAGGTAGATATCAGTTGGCAAGGCAACGTGCATTTCGTTGCAAGCAATGATTCTGGACATCAGGTTTTGATGGATGGCCCACCTGACAGCGGCGGTCAGGACAAAGGCTGTCGCCCTATGGAACTGATGCTAATGGGCTTGGGCGGCTGTACCGCGTTTGATGTGGTCGAGATATTGCGGAAAGGCCGGCAGCAGATCGATCATGTGGAGATATCACTGAATGCCAAACGTGCGGACACAGTACCTGCGGTTTTTGAAGAAATAGCGATTCATTTCATCATCTCTGGCACCGGGGTGGACGAAGGCAGGGTCAACCGCGCGATCGCACTCACCGCAGAGAAATATTGTTCTGCCTCAATCATGCTGGAAAACGCAGGTGTCGCGATTTCTCACACGTTTGACGTCAAGGAATCGAACTAAACTCTGTAGGTTGTTGCCGTCATCACCTTTGCCAAGGCGCGCATCCCTCGTTTCACTGGTTGCGGAAATTCCGCCCCACCTTGGGCCAGTGCTTCTGCACCGTGACGAGTTTCGTCGGCGCGCATGGTCTCAAGCACCTTGCGACTTTTTGCATCCTGCTCAGGAAGGGTTTGGAGATGTTCATCCAGATGTTGCACCACTTGGTCTTCCGTGGCTTCAACAAAACCTAAGCTAATACGATCACCCAACAATCCGGCTACCGCACCCATGGCGTAAGACATCGCGAAGAACGCCGGATCCAGCACACTGGGTCGAGCATCTAGCTCGCGAAGTCTTGCGCGACACCAAACCAAATGGTCTTGCTCTTCCGACGCAGCGGCTAACAGCGATTCTTTAGCACCGGCGTCTCGCGCCGTAAGCGCCTGTCCTTCATACAATGCCTGAGCACAAACTTCCCCGGTGTGATTAACGCGCATCAGGCCGGCCACGTGTTCGCGCTCGGCATTCGTCAGGTCAGCCTCTGGGATATCACCCCCGGGGTTTGGCCGAGAGGACTGATGCACGCCAGCCAAAGTGCGCAGCCCACGATCAAATCCTGCAATCAAACCGTCCAATGGGTGGCTCTCTCGTTGCTCGGTCTTGGGGGGTACTCTCATGTTACGGTCCTACCTCTCGACCGACTGCGCGGTAGCCGATGTCTTTACGGAAATATCGATTACGCCAGCCAATGGATTCGATGCGCTCATAGGCACGTACTTGAGCAATTTCTGCGGTATCGCCAACACCGACAACACACAGCACTCGACCGCCAGCCGTAACCACGGCTTCGTCCTGAAGTTTGGTTCCGGCATGAAAGACCTTGGTATCTTCGAGCTCTTTGTCCAGCCCGGTTATGGCATCGCCGCTCTCATAATCGGCTGGATAACCACCTGCAGCCATGACGACGCCAAGTGCTACGCGAGAATCGAAACGCAAACTGTCGGTTTCCAACTTGTCCGCCGCCGCCTGCTGCAACGCCGGCAGCAGGTCGCTCTGCAGCCGCATCATCACAGGCTGAGCTTCGGGGTCACCAAATCGGCAATTGAATTCAACCACCTTGATTTCTCCCTCGGGGCTGATCATCAGGCCCGCATACAAAAATCCGCGATAGGGTGAGCCCTCGGCGGCCATACCTGCAAGTGTCGGCATGATGACCTGGGCCATCGCGCGCTCATGCACCTCGGGTGTCACAACGGGCGCAGGTGAATAGGCCCCCATGCCACCTGTATTCGGTCCGCGATCGCCGTCGTCTCGCGCCTTATGGTCTTGGGAAGAAGCAAAGGGAATGGCCGTCGAGCCATCACAGAGACAGATAAAGCTCGCTTCTTCACCGGGCAAAAATTCCTCAACCACCACTCGGTGTCCTGCCTCACCAAACCCATTACCGCTGAGCATGTCATCAATGGCCGCACACGCCTGCTCTTGGGTTTGTGCAACGATAACGCCCTTGCCTGCGGCCAGCCCGTCGGCTTTGATCACGATAGGCGCTCCACGGTCACTGACGTAAGCCTTCGCTAAGGCTGCATCGCTAAAGGTTTCATGCACCGCCGTTGGAATGCCGTAGCGCTGCATGAAGTCTTTGCTGAAGGCCTTCGAGCCTTCCAGTTGCGCCGCTTGTGCCGTGGGGCCAAAGCTTGGAAACCCCTCTGCCGTAAACGCATCTACCGCACCCGCCACCAAGGGTGCTTCGGGGCCAACCACAGTGAAATCAATGTGTTCATTGCGACACAGTTCGATCAAAGCGCTGATATCTGTTGCCGCAACATCAACGTTACGCACACCCGGTTCCATTGCAGTGCCTGCGTTACCCGGCGCAACCAGCACCTCGTCAACGCCAGCGCTTTGCTTGAGTTTCCAAGCCAGCGCATGCTCTCGACCACCTGAACCGATCACCAGAATTTTCATACTCTTGTGTTCCTCGCTGCTTCCTTAGTGACGAAAGTGTCGTACGCCGGTAAAGACCATGGCAAGACCATGCTCGTCAGCCGCATCGATCACCACTTGGTCACGCATCGATCCACCGGGCTGAATGACCGCTGCGATGCCAGCCTGAGCCGCGGCATCTATTCCGTCGCGAAACGGAAAAAACGCGTCCGATGCCATAACAGCGCCGGACACCGTCAGGCCCTCTTCTGCAGCCTTGAGACCGGCAATTTTGGCGCTGATTACCCGACTCATCTGGCCAGCACCTATCCCTATGGTTTGCAGATCCCGAGCATAGACGATGGCATTCGACTTGGTGAACCACGCGACCTTCCAGGCAAACAGCAAGTCTTGCATTTGGGCATCGCTTGGCTGAATTCGGCTTACCACGTTCAAGGCTGCCGCGTCCAAGCAAAGCTCATCCGCATCTTGCACCAGTAGGCCACCACCGACACGTTTGATCTCGCGGCCTCTGGGCGCAGCGTCTAGTGCGCCACAAATCAGCAACCGCACATTTTTCTTTTGCTTGGCAACTTCTACTGCTGAATCATCCACTGACGGCGCGATCACCACTTCCACAAACTGTTTGGACAAAATAGCATCCAGCAGAGGTCCGCCCAGCGGACGGTTGAACGCGATGATGCCACCAAAGGCTGACGTCGGATCCGTCGCAAAGGCCTTTGTGTAGGCTTGAGCTAAATCCGCGCCAATGCCCACGCCGCAAGGATTGGCATGCTTGACGATGACACAGGCCGGTTCGTCAAAAACTTTGACGCACTCCAAGGCGGCGTCGGTGTCAGCAATGTTATTGTAGGAAAGAGCTTTGCCCTGAAGCTGCTGGTAATTTGCAATAGTGCCCGCCAGCAACGGGCCGGCTTCACGGTAAAATGCGGCGGCCTGATGCGGGTTTTCGCCGTATCGCATTTCGTCCATCTTGTTAAAAGTCAGAGTCAGCGAGTCCGGCAGCTTCTCATGAGCCCCAAGATACCCTGCCACAGTGGCATCGTACTGAGCCGTATGGCGAAACGCTTTTACGGCATAGGCACGGCGCATAGCTGCGTCAATCCCGTCGCCCTGTAAGGCCGTAATCACCTCTGAATAATCCGTCGGATTGGTGACGGTCAAGACGCTGGCATGATTCTTCGCGCCAGAACGGACCATGGCGGGTCCGCCAATATCAATATTTTCGATGGCCATTTCATCGGTGCAATCGTCACGAGCGATAGTCGCCGCAAAGGGGTAAAGATTGACCACGATCAAATCAATGGGGGTAATGTCGTTGGTATGCATCACCTCTTCATCAATACCACGACGGGCCAAAATCCCCCCGTGAATCTTTGGATGCAGCGTTTTTACCCGGCCATCCATCATCTCCGGAAAGCCGGTGTGCGCCGACACCTCGACAACCTCAATACCAGCGTTTTGCAGCGCGCTGAAGGTGCCACCCGTGGACAGTATTTCCACACCAGCGTCGGCCAGTGCCTGGCCCAGTTCAACAACACCCGCTTTGTCTGAAACACTGATCAGTGCTCGGCGAACCTTTAATGACATCCTTTCTCCTTACGAGCCGCGTCAGGCGGCAACCGGTGTTTGCGCGCCCATCTGGGTAGCGGCAGATCGGGCAAGCCCAAGCAACCTCTCGCGATGCTCGAACAGCCACTGATTCTGTGCATCACCATCGGCTAGCGCCATAAATGACGAGGTTAACTCCCCAGCACCCCAGCGCTGTAAATAGGCCTGCATGTGTTTGCGAGCGATACGAGCTCCCGCCTCGTCTCCGTAAAATTCATGCATCATCGCCAAATGACGACCAATCACGTCCAAGCGCTCGGCGGCGTCAGGCAATGGCCGCCCCAGAAGCGAGGCGAAGATCCACGGCTGACCCATGGCTCCACGCCCAATCATGACGCCATCCGCGCCGCTCGCGACCAACGCTCGGGACGCCGACTGGGGATCGATTACGTCGCCGTTAACGAACAACGGCACATGGATATGCTGTCTGACTTCGCGCAAGCGATGGGGTTGAGCTTCGCCCTTGAAGCGGCAGGCTCGGCTGCGACCATGCATCACGATAAGCTGGGCGCCCGCGTTTTGAGCCGCGATCGCTGCCTCGGTACCGACGCTGTCACCCAATGTCAGGCCAATGCGGGTTTTTATCGATACCGGTACGTCCACCGCCGAGGCCACAGCGCCGACAATACGTTGAATTTGATCGATGTCATTGAGTAGGGCCGAGCCAGCTGCCTTGCGACACACTTTCTTTGCCGGGCATCCGAAATTGATATCAACCAATTCAACGCCTTCGCCCACCAAACGACGAGCCGATTCTGCCATTACCAGCGGATCGTGTCCGGCAATTTGGACAGCCTGAGGCCTTACACCATCAATCAAAACGCGACGCGACCGGCTTTTGCCCGTATCCCATAGTTCTGGCTTGGCAGTCACCATCTCACTCACCATGTGGCCGGCGCCGTAGCACCACGCCAGAGTGCGAAAAGGTACATCGGTCATGCCCGCCATCGGCGCTAAGGCAGCACGGTTGCGCAGCGTTAGCTCGCCATTTGCCAGAGCAATAGAATGGGATAACGGCGTAGAAGACGACATGATGCTTATGCAGTGATACCGGACACTATGGGGCGCACATGATAGACCCACCGAGGCCAAATCTGTAGCAAATCTAGGCATCTAACAATGGAATGCGACAGCTTCTAGCGCCGGTTGGTCAGGCCACTGTTCCCGTCAAGCAAACCCACTCGGCTTCCGCGATCATTGGCGCAAAATTGATCGTCGGATAGCCCTCAACGACTTGCTGAGCCTGATGATCCAAAATACCTGAAAGCACCAGTTGGCCCGGACAAGCCAACGCCTGAGAAAAGGTTGGCGCCAAGTCAATAATGGGTGCCGCTAAAATGTTGGCGACCACCACATCAAAGTGGCCAATCCAGCGTTGCCGATTGCGTTCAAATTCCGTCAGTGAATACGTTTCAACCCGATCACTGACCTGATTGAACTCAGCGTTCTCCCGCGTCGCCAGAACCGCTTGGTCATCGTAATCCACGGCGATAACGCGCGCACCCAACAGAGCTGCGGCAATGCCCAAAATTCCAGACCCACAGCCAAAATCGAGCACCGTCTGATTCGGCAAAACATGACCTGCAATCCATTCAAGACACATACGCGTGGTGGGATGGCTGCCGCTACCGAAAGCCAGACCCGGCTCTAGGAACAGTGCCGTTTTATCCGCCGGAATATGCTCTGCTACTCCCTCAGCTGAACCGGCACACCGATCGGATTCGCGTTTCGGCAACAGCCAAAGACGACCTCCAAATTCCGCGCGAACCGTATGGTTTGCCATACGTTTCTGCCAATCTTCTTCGGCTATGAAGGCCACATCGAAGCGCTTGTGAATATCGGGGTCCAAGGCACGCAATGCGTCATTCAACCCGCTGATGCTCGCCGCCACGGGAAACAGAGCCACCAAACTTATGCGTTCCCACAGGGGGATCTCGCCAGGCGCCGGTTCCAACACCACTTCATCAACCTGACTTACAAATGTGATCGCCACAGCGCCATTGGCCACCAACGCTTCTTCGAATTGAGCGGCTTCGTCTGTTCGAACCGCGATCGTGAACTGTAGCCAGCTCACGAAATAACGAACAAAGCAGTACCTGTGGCGACGGCCTCGGCGTTGGCAACACGTATTTCCCTGACACTCAGGGCACCAGCATCGTCAAGGCAATGACAATTTCAAGCCCTTTCGCTGCAGCTTTTAATGTGCCGCTCTATGTTGAGAGCGATGCGTCAGATGCCCCTGAACAATGGAACAACAGCACTCGATGGTTGGAGCAAGGCAGCATCTTTGGATATCGTTTAAATGACCTACTACACTTCGCTGGCTATTGCACCTTTACACTTATCCTCAATCTCTTGCTCTTCATAGGCATGTTAAGGATGTTCAATTCGCGATGGCGTGTTTCTTCCGCAACGAGTTAGCATTAAACCAATCCCTCGCCCTACACAACTTAGGAATAGAAAAACCATGCCCAGAAAAACTAGGTCTCACTCGGCAAATTCGGTCTGTATTTCTCTAGGCCTCTTGACTCTGTTCTTGTCATTCAGTTGCAATACGGCAATGGCTGAGGAA
The DNA here is from genome assembly GCA_913049565.1 of uncultured Gammaproteobacteria bacterium. The sequence continues at coordinate 1,733 of CAJWZG010000083.1, read as the reverse complement.
CCATCTCTCAGCACCACCAACTCCACCCCATCGGCGTTGAATAATCCAGGCAAGAAGACCCAAGACAAGAAGAAAATCCCTAAAGCTGTCGACGTTTATATGGGGCGCCGCGTTGCTCAAACCATGCACTACTTGGGTGCGGAATGGTTGATCCGAAACGAACGCGAACGCGAAGAACGCTGTTCATTGATGCTTGCTAACCTAGGTATTCGCAAGGGCATGACTATCTGCGATATGGGTTGCGGAAATGGATTCCACTCGCTTGCCATGGCAAAAATGACCGGCAAAAATGGATTGGTTTTGGGCGTCGACGTTCAACCCGAAATGCTTGGTTTTTTACGTGAACGGATGGAGTCAGATGGGATCGAAAATGTTGTGCCAATACTCGGCTCGTTCCACAACCCTCATCTTCCCCCAAATACCGTTGATCTCGTCCTAATGGTCGATGTTTATCATGAATTTTCGCATCCAAAGGAAATGCTCGCCTCGATCCGAAAAAGCTTAAAACCGGATGGACTTGTCGTACTTGTCGAATACCGCGAAGAAGACCCTAGAGTTCCAATCAAGCCCCTTCACAAAATGAGTAAAAAACAAGTCAACAAGGAGCTCAGCGCCAACGGTTTTACACTCGTCAAAGAATTTGACAAATTACCGTGGCAGCACATGATGTTTTTTGGAAAATCAGACGCCCTTTTAAATGACTAAAACTAGCTCGGCGGCCAATTGGTTTTTCAGAACCAGAGCTACTTAGGTCAATACGAGGCCTCAGAAAGAAACTTGGTTTTGAGGTCGATTTCTTTTCGCCAAGCATCCAGCTCTACAGCAGTATTTACCAAAAGAGCTTTGGCTTTCATGTCTTCACCTTGTTGAAAATAAGATTCAACCTCTTTCTCCAAATCGGAATTTAGAGTCCGACTCAAGGTTGCAGATTTAGCTTGTTCGAACTCTTTTGCCGCACTCTGATCGGTGGGGTTCATTGCTAAGTAAAGCTGCCCGGCAATATCCATCATACGATACGATTTTTCAAGCTTCTTCACAGCATTTCGATAATAAACCACCTCTGCCAACTCATCATAATCCGTGGAGAGCATCTTACGAGCCTTGACCAAACGGGCAAAGTTCGCCGCAACCAACACAGACACAATCAGGAAGCCTCCAATCATGCCATACAAAACCAACCGCCGAGTGCGCGAGACTTTCTTAGTAGCAAATTGAAAATGGGGAGTAAAAGCCTGATTCCCATTTTTTATTTGTTGCTCCCCTGAGTTTTTTTCACTTGAGTTTTTTAAAGATGGCATCGAAAATTCAAAATCGCCAACTTTTGAGGGCACTTCAATTTCTAATGGATTAAAATCTGCATCTCCCAATCCTTTGTCTGCCCCCGCAGGGCTGTCCCCCAACGAGTTGGTAATAGCAACAACATCCTTAGGAACGATCTCGATACTATCGCATTTTGTACAGCGCACGCGTCTACCGACAATCTGCTCGTCAGCTTTCAGTTTCTTTCCGCAAGTTTTACATCGAAATCGAATCATCCAAATCTCAACTGAAACTCTCTCACTATCCAGACTCAGGAACAAAACAACGTTGATCGATTGTTCAATTCAGTGGCTTTTCAGTTCAACCGACTCTGAAGAAATTAAAAAATGGCGAGGTATCATTTAAAAATTCTATTTTGATTTAAGCGCACTGGCCGCTGATCGACGTTTCTTTTTCATCTGATCCGCGAGATC
>CAJWZG010000082.1 GCA_913049565.1 uncultured Gammaproteobacteria bacterium | reverse complement strand
GAATGGGTAGGCCCCTACAACGACTTGGCGTTTTCCCTGCATACCGCTGCCAAGTATTACTACTATCCGGGGTGGCATGAGCCCGGCCCAACCCTTGAGGCATTCGTAAATAAAGATGCATGGGAGACCCTGCCTCCGGATTTGCAGGCCATGATCGAAGTGGCCACTCAGGCCATTAACGAGGATATGTTGAGTGAGTTCACTGCCCGCAATAATTCGGCACTGGAAACTTTGATCAATGAACACGGTGTGCAGCTACGGCGCTTGCCCGATGATGTCATCGCGGCGCTGCAAGAATCCTCGAAAGAGGTGGTGGCAGAGATAGCTGACGCGGATCCGCTGGCGAGACGTATTTACGATTCATATATGTCCTATTTGCAAGATGTCCGTCGCTATCACGAAATCAGCGAACAGGCGTATATGAACATACGCGGGTCAACAAACTAGATAGGTCGACTATGGAACTGAAGAACACCGAGTACGAAGTAGACAGGCAAGGTGTTGCGATTATCTGGCTTAACCGACCTCACCGCATGAACGCGTGGACTGGGCGGCTGCACACTGAGTATAGATATCTGCTAGAGCGCGCGAATAGCGATCGCTCGGTGCGAGCCATCATTGTGACGGGTCGTGGCAAGGGTTTTTGTGTCGGAGGCGATAGCCAAGCGCTAAGCGGCCACGTTGATCGAGGCGGCTATGATCCGGGTATTAGCGAAGACATCGCCAACCCCGGATATGGCATTAATGAGAACTTCGACGCCTCATTTGCGTATCACTTTGGATTAGACAAGCCTGTCATAGCGGCTATGAATGGCCCAGCTGCTGGTGTCGGTCTGGCACTCGCGTGTTTCGCCGATTTACGCTTCGCGGTGCCTGAAGTAAAATTCACTACGGCTCACGGCAAACTGAATCTGCCTGCAGAGTATGGCTTGTCATGGATGCTGCCGAAGATTGTCGGCCTAGGGCGAGCGAACGATTTATTGTTAACCAGTCGGGTCTTCACCAGTGATGAGTCGTTAACCTTGGGCTTTGTAAATCAAATTTTTGAGCCGGCGCGGCTGATCGATAAAACCCTCGAATACACACATCAACTTATTCGCTGTGTTTCCCCAAATTCTCTGCGACAAACACGTTGGCAAATCTACAAAGACTTGCACCGAGATGTCGCCAGCGCCGTAATCGAGTCAGAACGCCTGATCGAGGATATGGCGAAAGAGGAAGACTTTAAGGAAGGTATAGCCGCGCTCGTAGAAAAGCGTCCGCCCGACTGGCCGTCTGTTCGATAGTTGTAATTACAGTTGAGACGGCAGCCAGGTTGCTAGACTTGGCCAAATCAGCAGCGCGGCGAGCAGAAGCAACTGCAACCCAATAAACGGTAGAACTCCCCGATAAATATCCGTGGTTTTCACGCCCTGCGGTGCGACCCCGCGTAAATAGAAAAGCGCAAACCCAAAAGGTGGGGTAAGAAACGATGTCTGCAAATTCACGGCGATAAGTATGCCGAGCCAAATGGGATCGACGCCCATGGCCATAAGAACCGGGCCGACGATGGGTACCACGACGAAGGTGATCTCAATGAAGTCGAGTATGAACCCCAGCAAGAAGATGACCAGCATCACGATACTTAGGGCGCCCCACATGCCGCCGGGCATTTGTTCAAATAACGTCTCAACCATTTCATCGCCGCCATAGCCGCGAAACACCAAAGAAAAGATCGATGCGCCCACCAGAATAAAAAACACCATGCCGGTGGTGGAAAGGGCCGAGCCGCCCACCTCGGACAGTACGGTCTTATCGATGCGCCCATAAACTATACCAAGCATGAGCGCCCCAAAGGCCCCCACACCGGCCGCCTCAGTCGGGGTCGCGTAGCCGCCGAGGATTGATCCTAAGACTGCGACAATCAGCAACAATGGGGGTGCAAGTGCAACCATGATCGGGGCAAGTTCTACGTCATCGGTCCGCTCGGCAAGAGGCATCGACTGCGGTGCGATAATCACGCGCAGCAGGATATAGCTAAGATACAGGGCTACAAGACACAATCCAGGGATAATCGCTCCGGCGAACAGGTCTCCGACCGAGATCGATTTGGGCGCGAAGATGCCCATGTTGAGCTGCGCCTGCTGATATCCGTTGGATAACACATCACCCAGCAGTACGAGTGCAATCGACGGCGGAATAATTTGCCCTAAGGTGCCGGTTGCACAAATGGTGCCTGTCGCGAGGCTGGCAGGATAACCACGCTGTAGCATGATCGGCAGGGACATCAGGCCCATGGTGACTACGGTTGCGCCGACAATGCCAGTGCTGGCTGCCATCAGCATACCGACAAGAATTACGGTAAACGCTAAACCGCCTCTATATCTCCCTAACAAATTTGATAAGTTAGATAGTAAATCTTCGGCGATTCGAGTTTTTTCGAGCAACACCCCCATAAACACAAATAGCGGGACCGCAATAAGGGTCTGGTTAGTAATAATGCCGAACAACCGACCGGCCGCGAATCCTAGGTCGGCGGGGTTAAACGCTCCGGTTATCGAGCCAACGAAAGCAAACAACAGGGCGATACCCGCCAAAGTAAGTGCGACCGGATACCCGGCTAGCAAAGCGATAAAAGTGACTGCGAAAAGGGCCAGTGGCGTTAAGTTCATTCTCTGGTCCTTTTGCTCAGCGGAGCTTGGTCAGCAAAATGTTGGCGATGCTGGCGATACCTTGGCAAAACAGGAGTAAGCCGGTTAGGGGGATAAGAGTTTTCAGTAAAAATACGCCGGGAATACCGCCCACTTCGCTGGAACCCTCGAATATTTGCCAACTATTGCCAACGTACGGCAAGGAGACCCAGACCATAAAGCCAGCAACGGGCAGCAAGAACAGCAGATGCCCGGCCAAATCGATCCACGCCTGCTCGGAGGCACGCCGCCGCCCGTAAAGAATGTCTACACGTACATGGGTGTTCTCACTGATACCTAGCGCAATCGCCAACATAAAAAAGGTGCCATGCAGATACATGACACTTTCCTGAAGCAATACTCCACCGCTGTTAAAAGCGTAGCGCAGCACGACGATGGCAAAAGTCAACAACACCATAATCAGCGCCAACCAACGCAACGGTTTGATGAGCAACGCCATCAATGGCGCAAGGCGAGTGAGCCACGTGAGAAGTTTCATCGGTCTAGTTCAGGATACATCGTGAGTTACTCAGATGACTTCGAGCACAGTCGTGACCAGTAACACGACCCCCACCCATATGTTGTTCTTGAAGGCCGCAAAGCAGCCTTCTCGGGAGCGATCACAAATAAGATGTTGCTGGTAGGCAAATAGCCCCGTAATCGCAATCAGTCCGATAAAAAAGATGTGCTCATAGTCGAGGTTAATACCGAGTAGAAACCATGCTCCCAGCGCCAAGGTTTGCAGCGCGCCGATGATCAGACGATCGAGTTCCCCAAACAAAATCGCCGTACTTTTGATACCAACAATCAGGTCGTCATCGCGATCAACCATGGCGTATTGCGTATCATAGGCCACGATCCAGCACAGCGAGCCGATGAAGAGCAAAACGGCCTCCCGTGGCACCCCCATGCCTTGCGCAGACCAAGCCATCAAAATACCCCAGCTGAAGGCGGCCCCCAGCACGACCTGTGGTAGATGGGTGTAACGCTTCATAAACGGATAGGTAACCGCCAGTGCAAGACCGCCGATGGCCAGCAGTTGGGTTGTCTTATTGAGGAAGAGAATTAACACTCCTGCGGTAACCACTAAGCCGGCAAACAGCGCAAGCGCTTGACGCTCGCTAACCGCGCCGGTTACCAAGGGACGATCCTTGGTTCGCTTTACCGCGCCGTCAACGTTCCTGTCGGCGTAGTCATTGATAACACATCCGGCGCTGCGCATTACAAATGTGCCGAGTGTGAAAATCACAACCAGTTCGATGGGTGGCAAGCTATCCGCGGCCATTACCAATGCAGCAAGGGTTGGCCAGAGAAGGAGTAATGTACCCACCGGACGATCCAGTCGCATAAGGCGAAGGTAATCGTCGGCAGAAGGGGTTGTTTGGGTGGTCAAAAGGTTACCCGTCCTCCTCGATCTAAAGGCATGAAGTGTATTGGTTTCGCGAAAAGGGCTCCACTAACACGGTGCGGCAACTGCGGATCGCCGTTGATTTTTTGTCGAGCTGACTATAGCGTACCGCGCTTTCGTAATAGACGACTTCATTACAACATCCCTGCGTTAACTAAGGCGAACGATATGAAAAAGTGGCAGTGCATTGTCTGTGGCTGGATTTACGATGAAGCGGAAGGCTACGAAGACGAAGGCATTGCGCCCGGCACCGCATGGGAAGACGTGGATGAAGACTTTATCTGCCCAGAATGTGGTGTTGGTAAGGCTGACTTTGAGATGATCGAAATCGGCTAACCCGCGAAACCATGCGAGAAAATTTGTCGCTGTGCATTGCGGGGTCAGGCAGTTTTTTCGCCGCTTGGTTGAGCTATAGTCGGGCGGCGCTTTTTGTCGAATTGGGAGTTCCATGAGCCTGACGCAACGTATACTTATCGCTATGGCGCTGGGACTCGTCTTGGGCGCCTCTTTGCAATGGATTGCTCTGCCCCAAGATCATTTCGTTAATGGTTTTTTGCTCAACGGTGTGATCGACGCGGGTGGCCGTATTTTCATTACGCTCTTAAAAATGCTCGTCGTGCCACTGGTTTTTGTCTCGTTGGTCTGTGGGGCCGCAAGCCTGGGAGATACTGGCAGCGTTGGCCGCTTGGGCGGCAAAACGATTGGCCTGTACCTACTGACGACTGCCATCGCAGTCTCCATGGCGATGCTGATTGCTCTTACCACAGATCCTGGCATGGGCTCCCCGAGCGCGGATCAAGCCGAGACCGTTACAACTTTCGAGCCCAAAACGGCTCCAAGCGTCAAAGATACTTTTATCGACGTCGTACCCGGCAACCCAATTGCAGCGATGGCAGACGGCAAGATGCTTCAGGTGATTTTGTTTGCGCTTTTGTTTGGGCTGGCACTCAGCAAGGCGGGAGCCAGTGGACAAAAGCTGCGCGGGTTTTTTACCGATCTGAATGACGTCATGATGCAGCTGATTACGATGATTATCGCCTTAACGCCGATTGGGGTTTTTTGTCTGATGACTCAGCTAGGAGCCACATTGGGACTGGCAGAAATTGCAAAAGTTGCCATGTACTTTGTGACCATTGTCATGGCTTTGCTGGCCCATGCAGCGTTAGTCTACCCGCTGTTAATCAAGTCGCTAACGGGGCTGAGCCCTCGAATCTTTTTGTCTAAGATGCGTGAGCCATTGCTCGTCGCGTTTTCAACATCATCTAGCGGGGCCACGCTGCCGGTGACGCTGCGTACAGTGGAGTACAAGTTAGGTGTTCGGAATAACGTCGCATCCTTTGCAGTACCTCTTGGGGCCACGATCAATATGGATGGCACGGCCATCATGCAGGGGGTTGCAACGGTATTTATTGCTCAGTTTTACGGTATTGATTTGGGCGTTAGCGCGCTGCTAACCGTGGTGCTGACCGCAACCCTCGCTTCCATCGGTACCGCTGCCGTGCCTGGTGTTGGTCTGATCACGCTCACACTGGTGCTTGATCAAGTGGGTTTGCCGGTTGAAGGCATCGCTTTGATTATCGGGGTCGACCGATTGCTAGATATGCTGCGCACTGCAGTTAACGTGACTGGCGACGCTACCGTGGCGACTATTGTGGCTACCTCGGAGGACCAAATTGACCGAGATGTGTTCAACACGCCGGGTCAAAACCAGGCTTCTGCTTAAACGGATAGGTGCGCGTTATCCGAGGCGGCCCATGTGTGCATTAATCCGGTTAAGTAGATACCGTCCTCGCTATTTGGGTCCGCTCTCATCATAGTTTCACAGCGTTTTACTACGCGCGGCATCAGATGCGCGTGCTCTCCAAGATCGGCAATTCTAAAACTCTGTTCGCCGGACTGGCGTGTACCCAATATGTCACCTGGGCCTCGGAGTTTGAGGTCTTGTTCCGCCAAATAAAATCCGTCCTGACTCTGCCGCAGCGCGTTTAGACGATGCTGACCCGCTTCGCTGACTCCGGGTTTGAACAGTAAAAAGCAGCGACTGGCCAAACTGCCGCGCCCGACTCTGCCGCGTAATTGGTGTAGTTGGGCCAGTCCCAGTCGTTCTGCATTCTCAATAAACATATGTGTCGCGTTAGGCACATCGACACCAACCTCAACCACGGTCGTGGCTACCAGAAGCTGATATTCGCCAGCCTTAAAAGCGCGCATTACCTCAACTTTCTCGTCGCTCTTCATGCGCCCGTGTAGAAGTGCGACTTTGAATTGACCTAGTTCCCGCGACAATAAGGCGAAGGCTTCCTCGGCGGAAAGCGCCTCAATGTCGTCACTGGGTTCAATCAGTGTGCATACCCAATAGGCCTGCTGACCCTGGGCCAGCACATGGCTTACGCGTTCAATTAACTCGCTTCGTTTGGGTTGCGCAACGGTGTAGGTGCTGATGGGCTGTCGGCCTTTAGGCATTTCGTCGATAACGGAAACATCCATATCCGCATACAGAGTCATCGTTAGCGTTCTGGGAATCGGCGTTGCGGTCATAACCAATTGATGGGGGAAAACGCCCTTGTGCTGCAGCGCCATGCGTTGATACACGCCAAAACGATGCTGTTCGTCAATGATGGCTAAGGCTAATTTGTGAAATTGCACCTTGTCCTGAAACAAGGCATGAGTCCCAATGACCACTTGAATATCTCCGCTGGCGATACTCTCTAGGGTTTCACGCTGTTTTTTTGCGGTCATTTGCCCCGTCAGCAAGGCGACTCGAATGCCTAGCGGCTCTAACCATTGCTGAAAGTTAAGCTGGTGTTGTTCCGCTAAAAGTTCGGTTGGAGCCATAACTGCGGTCTGACATCTGTGCTCTATCGCGCGGATAGCTGCGAACGCCGCGACTATGGTTTTACCAGAGCCCACATCTCCCTGCACCAACCGCAGCATGGGCACGTCGTTCTCCAAGTCGGCTAGGGTCTCACGTACGACTCGACGTTGGGCGTCGGTGAGCTGAAAATCTAAATTATCTCTGAGTGTTCTGCCTAGGCCCTCTTTTTGCGGGAGAGCGATGGCCTGTTGCTGCCGGCGTTTAAGTGCCCGGCGTTTCATCACAACGTAATAGGCACACAGCTCATCAAGGGCCAGCTCTTCTGTGAGCTGGGCTACCCGTGCCAGTGAATCGGGTCGGTGCAGGTAACTGAGTTTTTCGAAGGGTGTTCCTGGCGCGATTGGCCATGCCATTTGCAACGTGGCTCGCGTGAGATTTCTCAGACGCGCTTGGCCAAGCCCTTGAGTGGTTGGATATACGGGTATTAACTCGGGCCTTGGCGGAGGCGGAGGCGTGTCAAAGACTTGGTACTCGGGATGGGCCATGCCGAGATGCTGGCCGATGAATGCAACGCTGCCGAACGCTCGGATATATTTCCCTGATTCAAATGTTTTTTGTTGCGACTTATTGAAATGAAAAAAACGCAGACGAAGATCTCGTTGGCCGTCGCCAATCAATACTTCGAGGCTGCGGCTACGGCCAAAGACGATCTTGCTGCCAAAAATCTCACCTTCAACAAACGCCTCGTTACCGGCCCGTAACTGATTCATCGGTGTGATTTGAGAGCGATCCTGATATCGAGCGGGCAGGTGGATGAGCAAGTCTAGTAGACGAAAAATACCCAAGCGCCCTAGCGTTTCCTGAAGCTTTGGGCCAATGCCTTTGAGTTGGGCAACGCTACCCTCGGGGTTTATCGCCATACGCTGTCTATCGTCGAAGCTAGTATGTTGTCGTCACCCTCGCGCTTACGGGTTTAGCACCATGATCGCGTCAATCTCGATTTGCGCGCCTTTGGGCAATGCAGAGACTTCGACGGCAGCTCGCGCAGGATAAGGCTCGTTCATATACTTGGCCATGATGCGGTTGACGTCAGCGAATTGACCAAGGTCTGTTAGATAGATGGTGAGCTTCGTGCAGTCGCCTAGTTCACCCCCAGCAGCCTCTGCGACAGCCTTCAAATTAGCGAAGACCTGATGGGCTTGATCAGCAAAGTCATTACTCACCAGTTGCATCTGTTCCGGATCAACGTTGGGAACGAGAGGAATCTGCCCCGATATAAAAACCAGTTTGCCGGTTTCGACTTTGACGGCCTGAGAATAGGTGCCTATGACACTTGGGGCGTTAGCGGTTTGTATGGTTTCTCGGTTCATATTTTTCCGTGCTAGATGGAAATCGAAGTGGATTGGGTGAAAGTTAGGGTTAGCTCACGCGCCTGGCTACATTGATCACCATTGCGATTCGCCGCAAGCGTCGCATCAACTTGGCAAGGTGGTCGCGATTTCTCACCGTAATCCCGACATTGACGGTGCTGATATCGGCATTGCGCTCTTCGATATTGATACTTTCAACCCCCGCGTCACTAGACGATATCCCCGCGGCGATTTCAGCCATGATGCCTTTGCGACGACGCACATTCACCCGCAGCGTTGTTTGAAATTCGCCCTCAACTTGAGAGGTCCATCGTGCGGGAGTTATTTCGTGAGCTGTGCGCCTGCGTACTTCGTTGAGGTTGTTGCAGGTTTCGATATGTACGACAAATCCTTTACCCGGGGTCATATGACCAACAATGTGGTCGCCGGGAATGGGGCCGCAGCAGCGTCCGTAACTCACCACCAAGCCCTCACCGCCAGCAATGGTTACCGGGCCAGCACTTTCTACGGCAATGGCCTGATAATCGGGGTTGTCTGCAAACAGTAATTTTTGCGCTGCGAGGTGGGCGGAAACATCGCCATTACCGATGCTTTGCAGTAGTTCATCCAGCTTGCGCACTCCTAACTCAGAGAACACTCGGCGCAACCTTCGAAAATCTAGGTCATTGATACTGGTGTTCGCCGCGCCTAGTACACGGTTTAATAATTTACGACCGAGAGTGACAGACTGGCTGGCTTGTTGTTGTTTAAGTTCATTGCGTATGGCGGATCGAGCTTTTGAGGTGACTGCAAAATTCAACCATGCCGGGCTTGGTTTGCTGTCTGGTGCGGAAAGAATTTCAACTTGTTGGCCACTTTGAAGCTGTTGCGACAATGGAGCCAATTGACCGTCGATACGGCAGCTCATGCAGCGGTTGCCAATGTCAGTATGTACGCAGTAAGCAAAATCTACAGGGCTTGCACCACGGGGTAGTTCGAGAATTTTGCCCTTGGGCGTAAACACATAAACCTCATCAGGAAAGAGGTCGATTTTCAGACTTTCGATGAATTCCATCGGATTACCAGCTCGGCTTTGCAGCTCCATCAAATCTGATACCCACTGGCGTGCACGATGTTGACTGGACTCAAACTCACTATTGGTTCGATACAGCCAGTGTCCGGCAATACCATTTTCCGCAACAGCCTGCTGCTGCTTGGTGCGTATCTGCACTTCTATGGGCGTGCCTTGCGGGCCCATCAGCGTGGTGTGCAAAGATTGGTAGCCATTAACCTTTGGAATGGCAATGTAATCCTTAAACCGAGCGGCAAGCGGACTGTAAAGACCATGAACAACGCCAAGGGCCCTGTAGCAGGCATCTGCTTGATCAACGACGATTCTGAAACCAAAGATATCCATGATCTCAGAGAAGGACTTGTGTTGGGTCTTCATCTTGCGGTAAATCGAGTAGGTGTTCTTTTGACGACCAATGACATCTGCCACGATCCCCTCTCGATTCAGTGCTGCGGTGAGTGAGACCTGTACCTCATCCACCATGGCTTTGCGATTTCCTCGCGCATCGATTACTGCCTGTGCTATTCGCTGAGAGCGCAGCGGGTATAGGGCCCTGAAAGCCAGCTCTTCAAGCTCGCTCTTGATCATCTGTACCCCTAAGCGGTTGGCTATTGGGGCATAAAACTCGATGGTTTCACGGGCAATTCGTTTGCGTTGACTGGCCGACATCACGCCGATAGTGCGCATGTTGTGCAATCGGTCAGCCATTTTAACCATGATGACGCGGATATCTTTCGCCATCGCCATGGCCATCTTTTGAAAATTTTCCGCTTGCGCTTCGTCACGGCTCGCGAAAATTTTGCTCAGCTTGGAGACGCCATCGACAATCTCAGCCACAGAGCTGCCGAAGAGATCGCCTAGGTTGGCTCGATTAACTTCCGAATCCTCAATTACGTCATGCAGTAAGGCGGCCATTACCGATTGATGATCC
>CAJWZG010000081.1 GCA_913049565.1 uncultured Gammaproteobacteria bacterium | reverse complement strand
TAACAATTCAGGTTCGCTATCAACTGAAGTAACCGGATTTTGAAAGGCGATAAAACCGCCGTTAGCCTCGATAATGCCCTGCAAGCTGAGCATATAGGCATGCGAATCTATAACCCCGGTAGAAGGCGATAGTGCGGCACCGACGCCGCTGACTTCAGGCTCGAGATCGGACAGTTCAGCCTGCTCAACCCAGCGTAGGTCCGAGACGCCGTTCGCTGCCGCTTGCCGAATATAGCCATCGACAACACCCCTCTGCTTGTCGCTACGTGCGACGATAACTTTGCCGCACCGATTGTACGGCACCGCGTATTCATCGCAGTGCCGGTAAAGCAGCGCCTTGCCCCGCACACACATTTCAGCCTTCAGACTACCGCTGGGATAGTAAATACCCGCGTGGATCACTTCCGAGTTTCGCGAACTGGTTTCAGTACCAATCGCATCGTGTTGTTCCAATACGACCACTTCGCGCCCGGACGCTGCGAGTTCGGCGGCTACCGCAAGGCCAACAACACCAGCACCGATAACGACGCATTCGACTCTCTCGGCCATCAGCGCACCCGCCCCGGATCATTTAAAATGCTATCGCCAGCTGTTTGTTTCGTCGCTAAGACACGCTTCACCTGATGTAATGCCTCAATGAAATGTCGAGCCCGCCGCCCGGGGAGGGTTGATAACCACTCTTCGAGCATTGGCTTATAGGCTTCGAGCGCCCAAGAAAACTCATCGGTATTTGTTGAAAAGTTGTCTGCACTCGGTCGAAACTCAATACCCAGCGCAAGCGCAAAGACGCTCTCTAAACATTGAGCTCGTAACTCCAAATCAAAAAAATCAGCTTGCTGCTGGGCACTTCTAGGCCCCGGGATGTAGCCATAACCGAAGTCTTCTAGTTCCAACCGGCTTGCGCCTGCAATGCACCAGTGGGCAACTTCATGCAACGCCGAGGCAGGATAATCTTCGCGAAAAAAAAGCACTGCTGGGCAGACGGCGCTTGCAGGCATGTACAACGGTTCTGAGGCACCGCCAAGCAACTGCGTGTCGTGCTCGCAGCCAAAACAGTTAGCGAACGCTTTGATAATACGCTCCGCCATTTCTGAGTCAGTGATCGTCGGGCGCACAGGTTCCTCGGTTAACCATGCTTGCGAATCCAGAACTGCAGGACTTGTCCATCACCCTGCCAGCCACCCCGGTCGACCTTCAGATACTCGTGTTTCATGAATTGGCAAAAGTGTTCAAAGTCACGCTCGGTCGTGGGATCCGTCGCGAGCACATGAAGTACTTCACCACCTGCCAAACCCCTTACTCTGTGTTTTACCAGCATAAGCGGCTCCGGACAGGCTAATCCTCGGGCATCAATTTGATCGTCGTACTCCAACGGAATCCTCTTTTGCTCACCTCTGAGCAGCGTTTCTCCAGAGATTGAAATGTTAGGCCAGTTCGCTAGGGATTCACACCAATCTCGCCTTTGCAGCTTAACCAATATTGCAACACAATTACTCGGACGAAAGTAACGCAGAGAGACGAGCAAAAAATACGACAAAAACGGATGCAAAATGCACCTCAATTTTGCAGCATCCGCTTATGAAAAAACGCTTCAGTACTCTTTGCAGCCCAAAAAACCGGCGAATTGCCGCATTGGTTGGAACCGGCATGTGGCTGTTCGCAACAATGTCACCCACCACTGTTCGCGCACTCGAGGCTTTTGAAAACGACAGGATGAAGTCACAGCTCAACTTACGCCTCGTCTCGGAGTTGTGCCGAGATCGAGACAACCCGATGGCGGAGCTACCCGCACCCAACAAATCGGATATCGTGGCGCAGCAACAGCGCCTAGCTATAGAGCGCACTGAAGATCAGGTGCTGCGCACGAAACTTCGCCAAGCCTATTTCCACTATCTTGGCTGTCGCGATTCAAAAGATTGAGCTAAAGCGCTAGCGACGGGGACGAACCTCCACAACCTCACCAACGAACCGGTCTGGTTCAATGGCATACCACTCTTGCAGCGTTACTTGATGTTTCTTGGATAGCTGATCGCAAAGTTCGTAGAACGGAGGCCGGCCCGGGTCAGTCAAAACAATGCGTTTCGTGCCATTTTTGATTGCTCGATTAATCAACAACGTCAGGGGGTGGACCAGATTATCCCAAAAACAAATGTCTCCACCAATTATCATTGGATGCTCGCCCAGTAGCCGCCCGCTCAAACGACTGAAGTCGGCGCACTTATTCGTCAGCTCAACCGAATTGATCTCTGCAAAAACGTCAACGAAAGGAAAAACCGCCGGGTCCAAATCTACCGCAGTAACCTTGGAACCAAACTGTTGGGCGCAAAAGACTGAACTGGCTCCCCAGCCGCAACCAAGCTCCATCACCCTGCGTTTTTTTGCCGGTGGATGCTCTTGTAAGTAGTCCATTAACAAAAAGGCAGATCCCCACGTTCTCGTTCCATGCACCGTAGGCTGATAGCGCTGTTTGAGTGCTTTGATCAAACGGTGGGAGTGCTGCAGCAAAAAAATGCCGTACGCGTACTCAATATGCTCTTCTGGAAGCCGCTGTAGCTTGGGCATGAATCAGCCTTAAAGATTGAGTATTTTCTTAACACAGGAAACACTGAGTATGACCTAGCGTCGATGCAATTGAACCCGTCACGCGCACTATTTCCTACAAAACTCGGTCGTCGGAAAAAAACTGGCTACGTTGCCACCTATTGTCCAGCTTTTACTCTGTTATGGCTTTAACCAATCCCGATGCCTGACTTGTAGCTTACCGTTTCAACCCCATCCTAACTGCACAAGCGGGCATCGCACCTTTTTGCTTGCACGCGATGTGCCCTGTAGAATTCTCGTCCCTTAACGTTCCGCATCGCTGCCTCAATCACGTAACAGCGAATTACAAAATCAGGAGACCTAGTGTCTAAAGCCAATGTCGATGACCTAGTCGAGGCCAGTAGCGAATACCACGCTGGCTTCGTAACTGACGTCGAGTCAGAAACATTGCCTCCGGGTCTGGACGAATCCGTCGTACGCTACATTTCTGCGCGCAAGGGTGAGCCTGAATGGCTGACGCAGTGGCGATTGGATGCTTTTGCAAAGTGGCAGGAAATGCGCGAACCCAATTGGGCTCACGTGCATTACCCGCCCATCGACTTCCAAGCGATCTCTTACTACTCGGCGCCCAAGAGTCAAAGCGACGGGCCACGCTCGCTAGATGAGGTAGACCCGGAATTGCTGAGAACCTATGAAAAACTGGGGATCCCTCTACACGAACAGGCAGCTCTTGCAGGCGTCGTTCCCGACCCTGCGGCTATCGGCACACCTGCCGGCCCCAACGTTGCAGTAGATGTCGTTTTCGATAGCGTCTCTATCGCGACCACGTTCAAAGAAACCTTGGCCGAGGCGGGTGTTATTTTCTGCCCGATCTCAGAGGCCGTGCACAGTCACCCAGAACTGGTGCAAAAGTATTTGGGCTCGGTTATCCCTCAACGAGACAATTACTATGCCGGATTAAACTCTGCGGTCTTTAGTGACGGTTCTTTCGTTTACATACCCAAGGGCGTGCGCTGCCCAATGGAGCTGTCGACCTACTTTCGAATCAACGAACGAAACACCGGGCAGTTCGAACGGACGTTAATCATTGCCGACGAAGGCTCGCACGTCAGTTACCTCGAAGGCTGCACCGCACCAATGCGAGATGAAAATCAGCTACACGCTGCAGTTGTCGAGCTGGTGGCGCTCGGTGACGCAGAAATCAAATACTCTACCGTTCAAAACTGGTACCCCGGAGATGAGAACGGCAAAGGCGGCATCTACAATTTTGTCACCAAACGTGGCGTCTGCGCTGGCCCTCGCGCCAAAATTTCATGGACCCAAGTGGAGACCGGCTCAGCGATTACTTGGAAATACCCAAGCGTTGTACTGCGCGGCGATGACTCAGTAGGCGAATTTTACTCGGTCGCTTTGACCAACAACCGCCAGCAGGCCGATACCGGCACCAAAATGATTCATATGGGCAAAAACACGAGAAGCACTATCGTTTCTAAAGGCATCAGTGCAGGCGGCAGCGAGAACTGTTATCGGGGCTTGGTTCGCATTTCGCCTGCGGCTCACAACGCCCGCAACTTTACTCAATGTGATTCCCTACTTATCGGTGATCGGTGTGGAGCCCATACCTTCCCGTACATCGAAAATAAGAACAACTCATCTACAATCGAGCATGAAGCTAGCACGTCCAAGGTCAGCGATGACCAACTCTTCGCCTGCCAACAACGCGGCATTGAGACCGAACAAGCAGTGAGCATGATTGTGAATGGCTTTTGTAAAGAAGTGTTCCGAGAGCTACCCATGGAATTTGCGGTGGAAGCAGGAAAGCTATTGGAAGTCAGTCTTGAAGGCGCAGTCGGATGAACCTACTTGAGGTATCAAACTTGCACGCCAGCGTCGCTACTGATGACGGCCCCCAACCTATTCTCAAAGGGTTGAACCTGACGGTGAAAGCCGGGGAGGTTCACGCGATAATGGGCCCTAATGGGTCTGGTAAATCTACCTTAGCCAATGTCCTATCAGGCCGCCCCGGCTATGCGGTAGATGACGGTGGCGCTTCACTCGAAGATGCAGACCTGCTCGAACTCGAGCCTTTTGAACGGGCTCAAATTGGTCTTTTCTTGGCCTTTCAGTATCCAGTCGAGATCCCGGGCGTCAGCAACATGGAGTTCTTGAAGGCTAGCATCGACTCACTCGCACGCGCACGCGGCGAAGAACAACCGCACACCGCCAGCTTTATGCGTCAAGTTAGAGAACTGGCCGGATCCCTCGATCTAGACCCGGCATTTTTGAAGCGCGGTGTTAACGAAGGTTTCAGTGGCGGTGAGAAAAAACGCAACGAGATTATGCAGCTTCTGCTCTTGAACCCGAAGCTTGCCTTGCTCGATGAAACCGATTCTGGACTGGACATTGATGCTCTCAAGATTGTTGCTGATGGCGTAAATCGATACCGAAACCAGAGCAATGGAGTCATACTGATTACACACTATCAACGTCTACTTGATTACATTGTGCCCGACTACGTTCATGTACTTTCCAATGGCCAAATTATTGAGTCTGGTGACAAAGGCTTAGCGCTTGAGCTCGAAGCCAAAGGCTATGCATGGCTAACCTAGCCTTACCGACAACACTGGCGGTGCCAGAAGAATTCTCGATCGGCCTTGGCGCGCCCAGCGGCGCCTTTGATCAAAGCTTAGCGGATGCACTAAATAGCCCGGCACATCGAGAACGATGGAAATACACCAAAGCTGACGCCTTTCTTGAGCAAACGGCCGTAAATACCAGCAAGCCACAAATCAGCGGCCTTGATCAGCCCGGTGTCGGTTCGCGTCTGGTCCCTATCTCCACGCCCCTGCCCGGCATGGATTTGCAGCAGGCCCCAGAAGCCATCGCACGGCTCTGCTATGCCGGCGAAGCCTTGACGTTGGAGATAACGCAGCCCACTACAGAGCCGGTAATGATCGTTCACCAATCAAGCACCCTACCCGTCATCGTTCGCGTCGCGGCAAATGCCTCACTGACGTTGATTGAAGTCGTAGAGGGAGACGATAGTTCGCAACAGACTGTGTGGATCGACATCGCTGCCAATGCACAGGTTTCTCATTCGCGTAATGCAGTCAATTATGCACCCGCGAATTGGCACTATCTGAACGTCAGATTGCAATCATCAGCCAGCTATCATCTCAACAATCACGCTTTGGGTTGTGGATCACGGCGACAAGACATCCATGTCGTGATGGATGGACAAGGGGCTGAAGCCACCCTCTTATCGGCAGGTATGGTCGAAGGAAAAACAGCCTTAGATCAACAGATCACAATAGAGCATCGCCAACCCAGAGGACGGAGCAAACAAACTATTCACAACATTGTCGCCAACGGCGGCAAGTGCACCTTCAATGGACGCATCCATATTCATGAGGGTGCCAGCGGAACAGATGCCCAATTATCGAACAAAAACCTCGGCATGGGCGATGATGCAACGATCAACACCAAGCCTGAGCTGGAAATCTATACCGATGATGTGAGCTGCTCGCATGGCGCGACAGTCGGCGCACTTTCGCGGGAGGCGCTTTTTTATCTGACTAGTCGCGGTATCGATCAAAAAGCAGCGGAAGGGTTACTTAGCCAGAGTTTTTTGCGTCAATGCATAGGCGGCCCACTTGCTGCGCAAGCGCTACAGGCTATGTTAGGCGACATGAGAGCAGGCACATGAGCATTCGTGACGATTTTCCGATTTTGCAGCGCAGTAGCCGAGGCAAGCCCTTGGTCTACCTAGACAACGGCGCCACTACGCAAAAACCGCGGCAAGTCATCGACGCGATTGAAGGTTACTACCGAAAGCATAACGCCAATGTCCATCGCGCCGCTCACGAACTTGCGGAAGAAGCCACCCAACTGCTTGAAGGTTGCCGCGACAAAGCTCAAGCCTTCGTCAACGCGGCAGAACGAGAGTCGATTATTTTTACCCGAGGCACTACCGAAGGCATCAACTTGGTGGCCCAAGTGCTTCAAGGGAGAGTGAAGCCGGGTCAAGACATCGTCATAAGCCAACTAGAACACCACTCTAATATCGTACCGTGGCAGCAGCTTGCCCAGCGCACGGGAGCAAACATTAAAGCGATCGACATAACAGAAAATGGCGATCTCGACCTTGAAAGTGCTGCGAAACTGATCACGACGAACACTGCTGTTTTGGCGATCAGTCACATCAGCAACGGGCTGGGCTCAATCAATCCCGTGGAAACCTTGGTGGAACGCGCCAAAGATGCTGGCGCGCTAACCCTCGTCGATGGCGCTCAAGCCGTACTGCACAGAAACATCGACGTACAGGGCCTCGACTGCGATTTCTATGTTTTTTCCGGTCACAAAATGTTTGCACCAACCGGTATTGGTATTTTGTACGGTCGGCTCGAGCTGCTAAATGCACTGCCGCCTTGGCAAGGCGGCGGTGAGATGATCGACCAAGTTACCATTGAGACCAGTACCTATCAGCAGGCGCCGTTTCGTTTTGAAGCAGGTACGCCGAATATCGCGGGATGCGTTGGGCTTGGCGCCGCTTTTGATTATATCGCGTCATTACCCATAAGTAAGCTGATTCAGGAGGAAGAGGCATTAGTGACGAAGGCACTGTCCGGCCTAAAACAGATCCCCGGGCTTCGAGTGATCGGAGAGCCCCGAAAGCGTGCTTCTGCAATCTCTTTTTTACTCGAGCATGGACACCCCAACGACGTGGGCACATTACTTGATCAGCAGGGAATCGCAGTGCGCTGCGGGCACCATTGCAACATGCCCTTGATGACGAGGCTTGGTATTCCCGGAACCGTGCGCGCCTCATTCAGCCTTTACAACAACGACGCAGACGTTACCGCCCTACTGAGGGGAGTGGAAAAGGCGGCTACTTTTCTTTAAAACGGCTTTCACCGGCAGAAGCCGCGAGATCAAACTTATGACAACACCGTATATTTCTGTTTCCGAACCCGCCCAGGCGCATATCCGCGCTCAAGTAGAACAGACTCAAAGCAAATACTTACGCCTTGGGGTTAAAGAAAGCGGCTGCAATGGTTTTATGTACACGCTGGATTTTTTAGAAGACTCAGAATCCGACGATCATTTAGTGGCGGTCAGTGAAGTGGTTACCGTTTGCATTAAAGAGAAAGACCTACCACTGATTGACGGCACCGAGATCGATATGGTTACTCAAGGGCTTAACTCTGCGCTGATCTTTAAGAACTCTAATGCCTCTAGTTATTGCGGCTGCGGCGAGAGCTTTGCGTTGACAGATGAAGCCGATACACCCACTGGTATAGCCTCAGACCTTGCTACTGACGCGACACAAACGAGCTAACTCGTGGAAAGACGTATTGTCACGACAACCCGAGATTGTCCCGGGCGTCTGGTTCCCACTGGTGACCCCATTACAATCCCGGCTGGCGCATTTATTACGCTCACCCAAACACTAGGGGGAAGTTTTACTGTCGTGGTCAATGGGAACATGGCCCGCATCGCAGGAGCCGACGCCGATGCGATAGGCCTATCTGTCGCTCCTTTAGCCTTTGACGTAAGTGACACCCCGGCTGCAATCGACGAAGCTCATGTTTGGCATGCACTGCGATCGGTTTATGACCCGGAAATACCCGTCAATATTGCTGATCTAGGACTAATCTACTCAGTCAGTATCGAGGGTACAATGGCCCTTATCGCTATGACCTTGACCGCCCCCGGATGCGGCATGGGCCCCGTATTGATTGAGGAAGTGAAAGACCGCGTTAGGCAAGTGCCCAATCTCACCGAAGTAGAGGTGACCTTAGTATTCGATCCACCCTGGTCTCGAGAGATGATGAGCGACGAAGCGCAGCTCGAACTCGGTGTCTTTTAATGGCGAGCCAAAGCATGACTCTCGATGAGTTAATCGACACTTTTGGTTTCTTTGATGACTGGGAGGATAAATATCGATTCATAATCGACCTCGGCAAGGATCTTCCCGGTCTTGGCACTGCAGACAAAATCGAACCGCACCTGATTAGCGGTTGTCAAAGCCAAGTTTGGCTCACCCATCATTTGGATGGGGAAATTGTCACATTTATGATTGATAGCGACGCCCATATTGTTCGTGGTCTGATTGCCGTTGTACTGATCATCGTTAACGGTCGCGGAGCGCGCGAGATCCAGCAATTAGATATTGAAGGGGTGTTCGGGAAACTGGATTTGCTCGCCCATCTTTCGGTAACCCGAGGTAATGGTCTACGAGCCATGGTGACACGTATAAAAGAGATCGCTACGGGGCTCGCCTAGTCCTTTTCTGCAGCCAGCAGAAGGGAGAATCGCTCCCAGTCCTCAGGTCTATCAACATCCCATAAGGTGTCTAACAACGTGAGCCCGAGTTGATCGTCTGAGGCGGCCCCTACGGTTTGCTCTAGAACGCGATCGGTTCCCCAATCAATACCATTAAAAAGCTTCGGCGTCCCGCGTCTGCATCCGACTAACACATAACCTCCATCCTCTGCAGGCCCAAGCACAACATCTGATGAGTCCAGCGCGTTAATCGCCTCGGTGACATAATGAGCGTCAATCATCGGACAATCGGAACCGATTAGCACAGCTTTATCCACACCCTCTTCCAAAACACTCGTTAAGGCATGCGACATGCGCTCACCCAAGTCCACACCCTGTTGAATGTTGAGCGGCCACCCATATTGGCGCGACCACAGTTCAAGCTTCGGATGGGGTGCACTCCCCCACATCTGTATGACGAGTAGGCCAGAGTCTGTAGAGAGCTTGGCTACAGAATCCAGCGTTCGTAAGACGAGAAGTTCGTGCACGCGAGCCGCCTCCTCTTCGCCCAGTGCAGGGATCAGGCGGGTTTTGCTGTGACCCGGTACAGGCGCCTTAGCGAATAGGATAAGGGCTGTTTTCACGGGTTTTTTGAGCCTGAACCATAATATTCGTCGAACAATTGCCGTGCAGGCACGCCAAGAAAATACCGCAGACGCCAACCCCACATGGCTACCACCGTCCGCACAACACCGTGTTGCTCCCAGCGTTTACCATTGGTGCTCAACACAACTTGAGGCGCAAAAAATTCCCCGTAAGCCCGCAAACGTTTGCTGACCTCTATATCTTCCATCAGTGGCTGATTAGGAAAACCACCGATTTGCCTCAGCAACGAATGATGAAAGAACATGCCTTGATCTCCGGTGCAGATCCGCCGGATTCTCGAGCGCCAATTCATGGCTTTGGCGACCCAGGCAAGCCCTCGTTGAGCACCGATCAGGCGCACATCAAAACGGCCCCACCCGACGCGCCCGCTTTTCGCGAGCCACAGCAAATAAGACAATGCTGGCTCTAGATCTGCGCTATCGCTATGCAACACCCAAAGCCAGTTTGCAGAGGCGTAATCGACTCCAAGAGCGATTTGTCCTCCTCGAGATGCTGGTGAATAGAGCCAAATTACTCCCAAGGCCTGGCACTTCGAACGCACCTCGTCTACCTGCGCGACATTACCCGTTTCCATCGCCTGAACGACGAGAATCTCGCAATCATCTAACGCCAAAGCCTTTATCAAAGGCAAAAGTGCCAATGACGACTCTGCGATAGGAATTACAATTGACAGAACCGATTGGTTTCGATGCAACGCCACGCTGGGCAATCTACCGCTCAACAAACAAGCGTGCAGTGTGACGATGGGGCATGGTTACCGCAAACACTACCGGCCTGCGACCACCCATCCCTTTGACAACAACTTCGACCACAAAGCCCCTGACAACGACTTCGCAAACTCAAGTGGACCCTGTACAGTTTCCGGTTTTGGGGAGA
>CAJWZG010000080.1 GCA_913049565.1 uncultured Gammaproteobacteria bacterium | reverse complement strand
TTCAACATCAATACCCAAACCCAGCGTGATGGTCTCATCGTCCATCTCAATCAGCCCCTTGGCACACAAGTCCTCAAGACACCGCTTCAATGCCTTCTCAAATGAACCAGGCTTATTTTGCCTCTTTGTGAAGCCCGGGTTTTGACGCAAGACTTGCGCAGCTTCGCTTACCGATAACGAACTTGCCTCGCGGAGAATCACTTCAATGACTCCCCATGCGACCGCACTCTGCCCTTTAACGCCTAAGTCGTTGCCCTTAAACGCAAGCGCGCTGCCTTTTACGATCACGCAAGCTGTCTTGTCGCCTATCGGGACCGTCTTGGCCCGAAGAAAGTCTGGCTTAGCTGGCTGAAAGTGCCGCTGCTTGTCCGCATGCAAAGAGATTTTGTCCCCGCTGGCGTTAAGTTCAATTTCAGTATCCACGGCCGCCTTAAGCACTGATGAGCCGCGCGCGCCCCTGCTTTTGTCTTTACCGCTATGATGAATCAGCAGAATTGTCGCGCCTACTTCGTTTCGAAGCTTCTGCATGCCGTCGACAGCAACGCCCATCTCTTTCGCCGAATTTTCCTCTCCGCCGGCCATAGCATAGGCAAGCGTGTCGATGACGATAAGCTTGATCTCGTGCTCGCGAAGCTCCTCGACGTATGCATTCAAAGAGTTTTTATCCATCAGATTCGGCACTGCGCCGTCCCAGTAGACCTGAGGATTTTCAATGCCGTAATGCGCGGCAGCAGCTAGATAGCGGTTTTTGAAGCCCCCGCCGTCCTCATGGGAGAAAATGGCTACGTTGCACTGATGAGACTCTTTGTTTTGCCAGGGCAATCCGTTTTGCAGGCATACGCACATGTCGATCACCACAGTGCTCTTGTAACTTCCAGTCGGGCCGAAGACCATCGCGATGCTATTTTCTAGCAGGAGATCATCGATCAGGAACTCGGGATCTTTGAGAGCGAGTAAATCATCTAAGGTCTTTAGACGAAAAGGTTCTCGCAATAGCGATGATGACGCGGGCGCATACCCTTTTTCTATCGCCCCCAGAATCATCACCTCAAGCTCTTCTCGAGTCCTTTCGACTGTCCAGCCCTCCAGCGTTACCAGTGGAGCGACATCCATGATCGTTTTCGCACTGTCACCCCGCTGGACCACGGACGCCGTCCACTGCAACATTGTGACGTGCCATCTGCTCTCGGTAAAAACTTGGCTTAGGTCATGCTTCGGCGCCGGGCTTGCTTCTTCTTTATCTGCAGGCAGCGCAAGAGCATCAGATAAGTGCGCTGGAAATAGGGGCAGGCTACTCAGCGGAATATCGACCTCAAGCGCGTAACCGGGGCCAGCGGCAATGATGTAGTTCCCTTCGGCACGAATATCCACGTGTGGGTGAAGCTTGCCTACGCTGCCCCGTAAGCCATCTACGTAGGCAAAATAAAAGTGCAGCCCCTTGTTTTGCGTCCTCATGACACGCGTCTGAGGTAGCTCCGAGCTATTGGCTTCCAGCCACGAGAATCCATCTACAACGCTCTCCTCTTTGGCACGGTCAATATCAAGCACACAGATGCCAGACACCGTTCCTGTCGGGAGGCCGATTAGGCGCGCATCTTGGTGAGCGAACAGCTCACGAATGACGTTGGGGTCTGAGCTTGCATCTATGTGACCATGCCGACATGCCGGCGATTTGTCTTGGCGGCACGGGAATACAGGAACCCCATGCTCAGCAGAATAAGAAACTGCCAGTTCGATTAAGGATTCACTTTGCATCACAGACTCCCTCGCGACTGCGGGAAATTTGGTGATCAATCCAATGGTCTACGTCCGCTTCGAGCCAGCCGACCGAGCGGGCGCCTAATTTAATCGGACGAGGAAAATCGCCGTTCTGAATTTTGGCGTAGATTGATGATCTTGCTAGGCCTGTTCGATCCGCGACCTCGAAAATCCGCAAAATTTGGTGAGACATAAGACAATCCTGTTAGTTGCAACAGGATCACTAATTTAGTGACAGAAAACGTTTGGTGAAGGCTTAGCCTAATTCTTTCTTTTCACGCGATATTCCCGCCCCTTTCTTGCCGTGCTCGCTGGCTTGCCGCGACTTTTCGGCTTTGGTAACGAGTTGCGCTGAAAGATCTGCGTTCGAGTCTGCTAGACGGTCTATCTCTAGCTGAGCATTTCTGAGTTCGCTTAAGGCGGTAAGGTACTTCGCCAGCAGCTCCTCATGCGTATCTGGAACCGCAAAGGCAAGTGTTGATCGCGCGACGCTGGCTTTCGCTTGAGTTCCCTTAACGAGAGCAACAACACCTTTTGTAAGGCCTTGAACGTTGCTCAGTTCTTCCCACTTTGTTTGTTTTACGGCCCATTCAAAAAAAGGTGCTGCTTCAACCGTGTCACGTGAAGCCGGCGCTAAAGCCTTTATATCGCGCGCATAACTTATTCGAGATCTGACTCGTTTAAGTGCGCCCGACTTCTTTTCCCCTCCCGCGGAATATTCCTCTCCATAAACAACAGAGCAGAGCCAAGGGATGAGGTCCTTTTCATGGATGCGCGGTGAGTCGAACGGGAAGATAGTTTGTTCCGACTGCGCGGACTTATTGGGCGCGCCGGAATCCCGCTCGGCTCTATCCTGCGTCCCAGACTTCGCAGAATCGGGCTCGTTTTTCTTCTTAGTCCTCCTTGCACACACCATATTTCCCTACCGATATTGCATACCAAGAAGATACCAGCGAATCTGAAGAAGTCTGAACCGTATCAATGGAGATTCGAAGCAGTGGAACCGCCGGAGTACGAGCCCGAACATTTTGGCGTGTTAGACCGATCCAGCAGGTCACCGGGTATCTGGATGGATTCTTTCATCTCGGATGACGATGACGAGCTCTACTACAAGCCCGCCATGGGTTCTTATATCGAGATATTTGCAGATCGCTCGACCGAAGAGCGGCGCCATTTCGTGATGGGCCTAGAGCACGGTGTCCGCACACGTTATTGGCCTGGCGGGCGTTTAAGGGCGCGAAGCAACTACAAAGACGGGCTGAAGGAAGGGATCGCTAAGTCATGGCATTTCAATGGAAAGATAGCGACCAGACGTAACTTCACCAGGGGCAAACTCGTTGGCGAAGTAGAGAGGTGGTCCGAGGCAGGCGTATACCAACCAGCAACGGTGGAAGCCAAGGAATTGCCATCCAACAGCGAACAGTCCGTTGAAAATGATCATGGCTGGCTGAGGACCCGTGGCGGCAGATACGGCAAGTACTACGATTCGCGATCGGGATGCCTCGCTGAAGGTGACTACGCTACATATTTTGATAACGGAAAGATCGAATATAAGGTGACGTTCGTGGGCGGGCTTGCTAATGGGCGTCAGACATTCTGGTGGCCCAACGGAAGTTTGAGGACCCAGAACCTTCTCAAAGACGGGTTGGGGGATGGACTAGGCCAGTCATGGCACTTTAACGGTCAGCTCGCTCGACGTCGTTTTATGGTAGCTGGAGAATTCGATGGCCTGTATGAAACTTGGTCGCCGACAGGTCAAAAGACTTGGGAGACCTCCTACAAAGACGGCCACTATCACGGTTACGAGAAAGGTTTCGATGAGGACGGTAAACTGAACTGGTGCATTTACTACAGCCAAGGGATCAAATTAGCTGATTTTTATGGGTACGAGCTGCTTTAATCGGGGGGTTCTCTGCTGGCGGTTTACACCAGGCTTGCTCGGCTTAAGTTCACAACAAAGCCAAAACACTCGCCCTTAGGGGGCAACTTTAGGGGCAACACAGCTCGGAATTCTCTAATAAACTTCGTACTTTCAATGCACTAGAGTCGCAGTTCAACTCCCGCCGCCTCCACCATTTTAATCTCCTTCGTTTCAGACGCGACGCTTCTTACGATGATCGTCTCTCAAACGCGAAATTGGCAAAACGGAAGAACCGGGTGGCGCTTATCGCTCGTAAACCAGTTCGCCCTGCAAGTACGTTTGTGTCACATCAAGTGCCATTAATTCTTCTTCTGAAACCGTCAAAATATCGGCGGGCAACACGATCATATCCGCGTATTTTCCGGGCTCCAGGGACCCTTTGATGTCTTCATCAAAATTTATGAACGCGCTGGTCAAGGTATAGCCTCGCAGGGCCTCTTCTATTGTGATCGCTTCGCCCGGGCCATACACCTTGCCGCTCATACCCTTGCGCGTCGTTGCCGCATACAGACCAACCATGGGGCCAATCGGCAAAATGTCGCTCGATAGGGCGACGGTTATGCCAGCATCCATCGGTGAGCGCAGCGGATTATTATGCGCCAGACGCCAGCCATCGAGATTCGCTGCATAACGACCTTCCAGAGTGTAGGTGAAATTCGGTTGCTGAGTGATGTGGATATTTTGTTCGGCCATTTTTGCCATGGTCTGCTGAGGTGGGCGCATGGAGAAGTGGTTTAAATAGTGCCGATGATCCTGACGTGGATTGCGTTGAAGGGTCTCGGCCAGTGTATCCACAACTAGAGCGATCGCGGCATCGCCAATGGCGTGTATCCCCATCTGCAATCCCGCATCGTGAATTTCGTTGATCTGCTTCACCAGCTTAGACTGAGCCATATTCAAATAGCCTCGATATTCAGGCATGTCTCGATAGGGTTTCAGAGTGTAGGCCGCGGGCCCAGTAAAACCGCCATCCACGAAGATTTTGATTGGCCCAATGGCCAGCCAGTCGTCTCCATCACCGACCTCTCGTATCAGTGTCTTGATCGCCGTAGGGTCATCCCACTCAAACTGAAGCTTGGCCCTGGGCAAGGGGAGTAAACGCTCTGCGTAAACGGTCTGCCAGCGGCGGTAGTCTTGCGGAGTTTTTTGCGCATCGGTGATACTGGTAATGCCTTTGGCCAGCAGGCTGTTGAGGTTTGCCGCCAGACTGCGCCTAAGTTCAGCCTCTGTTGCGGGTGGCACCAGCTGCAGAATCAGACCATGACGCTCGCGCACAATGCCATTGGGCTCGCCTGTCGCTCCACGTTCAATCACTCCTCCCTGAGGATCGGGGGTGTCCGCATCGATGTTAGCGGCTCGCAGGGCCAGACTTGAAGCGACGGCGCTATGGGCACCGGCTCGTGTCAGCACCACAGGGTTGTCCGGCGCGGCATCGTCCAGATCATAGCGGGTGGGTTTACGCTGCTCTACCAACTCATCCTCAGACCAGCCGTAACCCGTAATCCATTCACCTGATCCCAAAAGGACCGCCTTGTCTCGCACCAGCGACTGAATCTCTACGATGGAAGAAACGTCTTTCAGATCAATATAACGTCCTGCGTCACCAGAGATATGCGTATGGGAGTCTATGAAACCCGGCATCAACGTTTGACCTGCCAGGTCGACGGTCTTCTTCGCCCTGTAGCGGTCCAACAGTTCTTCGCCGCCGCTGGCGACCACTTTACCGTCA
Source organism: uncultured Gammaproteobacteria bacterium (assembly GCA_913049565.1). The sequence continues at coordinate 5,019 of CAJWZG010000080.1, read as the reverse complement.
GACACAGCCAATACCGAATGAATGCTAAAGGCGTCGTCCACGATGAGTATCTGGCCGCTGTGAAACAGCAGGTCGACAGATTCTGCACCAATCGAGTCAGCCGCAGATCTGTCCGGCGAATCGCCACAGCCCGCACCGAGCAGCAAAACGGCGGCCATACAGCTAATTCGAGCCAAAAACACCGACTCCAACCCCGGCATCAAACGTCTAAAGTGTCCCATCTACCTCGAACCTCCACTACAGGGCAACACATTGCAAAAAGTCTAGATGCCACCTCAGCTTGCTCAATTTTAACATTGGAATGTGTACCATATGCGGTCGCAGCCCAAGCGTTTGTCATTGCCTCTATCGCCCAATCAGCGCGTCTTTTATGCCTCGCAAGAGCGTCATGCACCGGCAAATACACAATGCCCGCATCAACACGCTGAAGCAGTACATTCCTCAGGATTTAACCTTTCAGATTCTGGCCTTTGTGGGTCCAGCTCTGGCCACCCTCGCCATGTGGCTTCTGTAATTGCATCAAATTGTATTTTGTTGACACCTCTTTTCCAGCAGGCGCCAGCAGCTTTGTTTCTACTATTTGCTCTCATAGCGCTCACGATGAAAGTCTCTATCGTTTGAATATCTTGAATGCCTGTAATGGTTGCTATTTCACCCTAGGGGGCATCGCCAGCATCTAGCTTGAAAAAGACAGCTAGCCGGAGCCGCAATTGGTTCGCTCCGAAATCAACCTCGCATAAAGGTTCGCCGTCAATAAGTGTTCGCTTACGTATGTCTACCCTACGTGTCGGAATGTTCTCATACGGCGTATATAGCTAGCCCCCATGAAGAATGTCAGTGTGATAGATGAGTCGTACAGACAAGATTGTAAATGACGAAGGTGGCGCCGTGATTGGATTGCGATTAAATTTCGACAGACAGCAGGCATAGGTCATTTCCAGGCAACACTTAAGGAGGACTGCAATGGAGCAGCATGCGGCGTTGGGTCTTTGGGTTGGTCTCAACCTTCTATTGGGTTTAACCCTTGCGCTCAATGTAACGCGAATGCGCTTTGCGTTAGGTGTGGGAATTGGCCCGGGTGAAAGTGACGTATTGCAGCGTGCTGTCAGAGCCCATGGCAATAACATTGAGTACACACCGTTGGCCCTCTTGGCTCTTTTTATATTGGTGATGGGTGGGCTGTCAGACGCCTTGATTCACGTTTTTGGTGCGAGCTTGCTCCTAGGCCGTGTACTCCACGCAATAGGCATACAGAATGCGCAGGCTGCGCTGCCTCTGCCGAGAGTGATTGGCAACGTTGTGACTTGGAGCGTGTTGTTGGTTGAGGGTTTATTGCTTGTTTTGCGGAGCTTCGGCGGTTTTTGATGCGGAAAACGATATCAAGAGAAGCAACCATGTTAACGTTGCGGACAGCAAATGAGAACAACGCATCCATGAGGCCAGCTAGTCATGACAAGCCTAAACCGAAGTGATCTTATAAAGATTAAACGCTTCAAAGAGAGCAAAGAGGAGTTTGATCGCAAGGTTCAGTTTGCGATGTGGTTTTATCTTTTGGCGGCGGCGTTTCTGATTGGCGCCCTTGCTGCGAGCGATGCCTCACAAGTAGCGAGAGCTGCGATGCTAGGGACCGGGGCTGCTTGTTTAGCGCCCACTTTGAAGCCCCGTGCGGTAGGCAAGATCGTATTCTTTGTCGAGCAGAACCACGATGCTTGGATGAGACAGAATAAAATTTCTGGTTACTCGCGTAAGGTCGGCGCGTTTCTTCTGAAGGATGAAAACCCCGAACAACAGTCGCAATTTCACGATCCCAACTGTGACGAATGCTGGGATGAGGGCGAAGCGCTTTTTAACCTTGATGAGCACCGTCTATTGCAGCAACCCTCTGACGAGAGTGTTGCTCGTGTGCCACGCCAGTCAGCTTCTCAGCTGGATCTGCTGGACTATTACTGGAGCTTTATCTCGCTGAATACCGCCTTCAAACTTTATGTCACCTTGGGTACCGCCAATGTGGCGAGGACATTGGATCAATCACGCTTTTGAAGGGATCGCGCACCTCCGCGATGAATTAGCTCGTCAGTGTTCTGACTAAATCCATTGCGACCGCGGTTGCGCTGATAGAACTACCGATCATGATGGCTCTATCACCCCACTGAACGCCAACAAAAACCCACCCTGCCGCGCTTATCACATAGGCGATCTGTCCTTGCATAACCAAGCCAGCAGACATCAAAAAAATGCCGCTCACGGAAAGAAAAGTGGCGATCCATTTAACGTACCAATCCACAGTGCCAACAGGTGTCGTGGATTTTAAATCGTCGTTTTCTGCCTGAAGTTCGCGAAGCTCATCGATCAGCCGTTTTTTCTCCGTGGCCAACTCCACAGCTAGCTGGCTGGCGCGACTCGTTCTACCCGCTGGCGCGGCGTATTGCTCTGGCATGTAAGTGACAGCGGTATCTAGATCTGATTCTCGTGGGCTCATGCTCGAATCTCGACGACTAAGAGTTTAGTTTGCTTGTTAGCTTCGCTAACAGATCTCGTTAGTATTAGCTTTGGCTAACAAAAGTCGCGGCATCATCCTAGTTTTTACCTGTGAGTCAATGATTTTCTGAAAATAAGAAAATATATTCAAAACATAGGGTTAGCAAATATTTAGGGGGCTTAACTTTCGGTAAATTTGGACGCTTTCACAGGGCTTTTCAGCATCGTGCAATGCCGTGTATCGGAAGGTTTTTCGTGGGGCAAACTTGCCTTTTGAGTTTTGTCGTGAAACCTTTCATGGTCGAAACGCAGCTATTTTGTTGGCGCATCAACTTGCCGACATATTCTGTTGTGTTGGCTTTTGTTTAACCTTGGAGAGAGCTTTCTTCGAGTATGAAACTTTAGAAGGCTAACGATCTCAATTACCTGGTCTCTGCAGGATAAGTCAGGTTTAACTGACTGCGAATTCGATCCATGGTTCGCATCAAGGATATGCTGTCATCCAAGGGCATCATCTCGCTCTGCAACCGCCCGGCCAGCAAACAATCAACTACCTCCTGCGCCTCAAACTGATACCCGTTGTCCTCATAGGGCAAAAGGACTTTTTCTGGCTCATGGTTGCGTCGATAAATTGTCATTTCTTGGCCCCGCCAGAACTGGCTTGGCAAGCGGATCTGCCCGTGAGTGCCGAAGACTTTTGCGCTCATAGAGGTTCGAGTTCTCAAGGCTGATGACAGCATGCTGATGGCACCGTTTTTGTGTTTCAGCGCATAGGCCGATTGCTCATCAACGCCTGTAGAACCTATGTGCCCCACGCTTGCTATTTCTTCAGGCTCACCAAGAAGTAAGCTCGCGAAAGCTAGCGGGTAGATGCCAATATCTAGCAATGCACCTCCGGCTAAATGGGGATTGAAAAGCCGACTCTGCGGATCAAACGGCGCGCGAAAACCAAAGTCAGCTTGAATCATTCGCACTTCGCCGATTTCGCCGTCGGTAATTCGACGTTGCAGATCAACGATTAGCGGGATAAACCGCATCCACATAGCTTCCATTAGAAACAAACCACTGTCCTTTGCCGCTTGCACCATCTGCGTCACCTCATGCTCATTGAGGGCAAAGGGTTTCTCGCACAAAACGTGCTTGCCTGAGCTCAGGCACAACAGCGTGTTATTCAGGTGTGCAGTGTGCGGTGTGGCAACGTATATCACGTCGATATTTGGGTCTTTTACCAACCCATCGTAGCTGCCGTGAGCTCGCCCAATGCCGTGAGCTGTCGCAAAATCATTGGCGCTTTTACGGTGCCTTGAACCTACGCCGGCTAAAGTTGCGTTAGCAACATGCTGCATGGATTCAGCGAATGCTTTTGCAATTGCCCCAGTACCCATAATTCCCCAGCGAACGGGGCCGTTAAACTTTTGCATGCCGGCTTTTCCCTAGTCGTTAATCCAATAGGCAAAGAGTGTTAACCTTACCGCCCAGAAGCGCCGAAGGATGAACTTCACTAGCTTTCCTGACCAGATATTCAATTGGAAGAAGTATGTCGCAAATGTCGTTGGAGGATGCCGTTCGGGGCCGCCGCTCCGTCAGAGGATTTTTAGATCGTCAGGTACCGGAAGATGTTTTGAACAAGGTCTTTGGAATAGCTCGTTGGTCCCCCTCGGGTACCAATATGCAACCTTGGCAGACCTATGTCGCTTCGGGTGCATTACGAGATACATTGCGCGAGCAGATGATGGTTCGGGTAAAAGAAAAAGTCCCACCAAACCAAGATCATAAAGAACCGAAAAAAACGGTGGCACAGGTCTATAAAGATCGCCGTCGTGAGTGCGCGGCGGTTCTGTATCGCGCAATGGATATCGAGTGGGAGGATAAACCGAGCAGAGCCGCGGCCAGCTTTCGGAATTTTGAGCTGTTCGACGCTCCCCATGTCGCCTTTTTGTGCATGGATGAAGGTTTTGGCCTTGGCAGCGCCTGGGACGTTGGTATGTACGCGCAAACTTTGATGCTGGCTATGACCGCCAATGGGCTGGCTTCCTGTGCCCAGGGCACCATGGGACATCACCCAGATCTAGTAAGAGATGCTTTTGATCTCGGTCCCGAAGTGAAGGTGCTGTTTGGTATCAGCTTCGGCTACGAAGATACAATGATGCAGGTCAATAGTGCGCATACCGAGCGAGCTGCGCTGACAGAAACGGTAACGTTTAAAAGTTAGTTTGACAGGGTTCTTCGTTTTGAATGCCCTTGTGAGCACCGGATTCGCGGACTGTGAAGCGTTATCGCGACAGGCCTTTTGAGAACACGGTTAACAGTGTGCTCAGGCTTTCCGATTTCTGTTCCCGCCCACCATCAGAAAACACTATTGCTGTGGCGCCTAACCAAATGCTTGTCGCGATGGACTCGATAGTCGGTGTGTCGGCACGTCGAGGAAGCTCACCCGAGGCAAAAGCTGCCTCAATAACGCACTTTACCAGCGACTGGGTGGGCAGCGCGCCTTGTTCGTTGAGGAGCTTGAAGGATTGGGCCAGTTTTCGGCTGACCGGA